>JAHJUD010000084.1 GCA_018829335.1 Microcaldota archaeon
CATGTTGCAGCATTTGAAACACTAGAGCAGGGATTAACAGCTCACGGCTACAAAGAAGAACAAATTGAAAAAATAGTTAAAGAATTAAACGAAAAAGTTAAGGCAGAAAAAGAAGGAAACCACGAATAAAAAAATGCGGAGAAAATTGGGAAAAAAAGGAATTGATTTTATGACAGTAGAAAAAGTTGTTTTGGTTTGTCCTAGAGGATTTTGTGCTGGAGTAAAAAGAGCAATAGAAGTGGTGGAAGACTGCATTAAATTATTTGGAAAACCGGTTTATGTAAAGCACGAAATAGTGCATAACAAAAAAGTGGTAGAGGATTTAGAAAAAAAAGGCGCAATAACAATTGAAGACATTGAAGAGGTTCCGGATAATTCTGTTGTAGTTTTTTCTGCGCATGGTTCTCCTCCAGAACACTATGAAATAGCTAAAAGAAAAAATCTGAAGCTGATTGATGCAACCTGTCCTTTAGTAACAAAAGTCCATTTAGAAGTAAAAAACTTTGCAGAAAAAGGATTCAAGATCATTTATGTTTGTCATAAAAATCATATTGAAGCTCAAGGAGTAATGGGAGAATTAAAACAAGGAATTTATCCGGTTGAAAACAAAGAAGATGTAGAAAAACTGGATTTTGATAATACAGAAAAATTAGTGTATTTAACTCAGACTACTTTAAGTGTAGATGAAGCAAAACAAACAATTAAAGCAATCAAAGAAAAATTTCCAGAGATACTTGATCCGCCAAAACAAGATATTTGTTATGCTACAACAAACAGACAAGGAGCAATAAAAGAATTGGTTAAAAAAGTGGATTTAGTTTTAGTTGTAGGATCAGAAACATCATCTAATTCAAAAAGATTAGTTGAAACAGCAAAAGCACAAGGAAAAAAAGCTTTTTTGATTGACGGAGTAGAAGACTTAAAAGAAAAATGGTTTGAAGACATTAAAAGTGTTGGAGTAAGCGCTGGAGCTAGCTCGCCTGAAAAAATTGTCCAGGAAATTGCAGATTATTTTGAAAAAAAAGGAGCAACAAAAGAAGAACTGATTATATTAGAAGAAAAAATGGGGTTTGTTGAGCCATTTGAATTAACAAAAATGAAAAAAGGGAAATCAATCTAAATTCTGTAAATGCTGTCATGATGGCCAAAATCTGAAAACAAAATAAATTTTTTTTCTTTAATATATTTGAAAGTTAAAACAAAGCTTTTATCTATGTGAACTCTTTTTTCTCCTTTTAAACTATGCCTTAAATTCTTGTAATGCTCTATTGTAAATTCATCTGAAAAAGATATTTCTTCAATTTTCTTCATTAGAATATTGTACCTTCTTTTGTCTTTAATGAAAAGTTTTTTTAGTTTTGATTTAAGGATTTCAGAAAAATCATGGTTTAATGCCATTTATTTACCTTCAATCTCTTTCCTTAAATCCTTAATGCTTGTGTGCCTGTAACCATGTTTCCTAAAATGTTCTTCCTCTATTTTCAGAAGTTTTTTTATATAGCTGTCTTTTACTTCTTTTTCCACTTCGTTTTCACCGTAAGTTTCAACAAACTTGTTTATTGCCTCACTTTTATCATTCAAGTCATACTTGGCTTTTACTACAGCCAAAACATGATTAGTATATTTATTCAAAGACACTCTTGCATCAACCATTAATACACCCCAAATACACTTCAAATGCATTCTATATGCACATCATAAATTCAGAGTGTTTAAGTATTTAAATATATCTGATGCAATGGAAAAGTGTTTAAAAGTAAGCTCACGACAATAAACGAAAAAGTTGTTTTTAGTACTTGAATTTTCTGTTGTATTCTTTGTGGTTTAAGTATTCTAAATAAATCAAAAACAAATCTATTTCATCCCCTGTTATTGTGTAAAGCATTCTCCAATAAGAATCAAGATTAAACTTCCAAAAATTTGTTAAACCATATTTTTGAATAAATTCTTTCGGCCAGAGTTTTCTTGGAATTTTTTTGCCTGCTTCCTTGTCTTCAGAAAGCTTGTCTGTTGCTTTTTCAATTAAAGAAATTAAATAAACTGCTTCAGAATTTCCTTTTTCTGCTTTAAGTTTAAGTTTTAAAAAATCTTTATTAAAGCTTTCAGAATAACGGATTTCATGCATTAGCTAAAACACTCTTCCTAATCAATTTTCTGGCTGTGGAAGAGTCAGCAAAGATCCAGACCAACTTATCATCTTTTGTAAGAATCACTTTATTTGAATCAATCAAGTAATCAACTACAACCTTAAAGGTCTGATACATTATTTTTTTTGGAAGTTTTTTCCATAACTCTGTTCTTGAAAGATAATTCTTTGAATTCTTTATTGAGTCTTCAATCATTAAAACTGTATCGAGTCTTGGATAATGCAAAACAGTTGTTCTGGGTTTCATGCTATCATATAAACTTATATGATAACAGTTTTTATTGTTTTCCATGTAAAAAACCGATTAAAAGAAAAACAAAAAGAAAAGCGTTTAAAAATAATTCAACGACAATAAACGAAATTGAAAAATATGTGAAGCGAAAATTTAACACCGGCAGCGAGGTATCGTCGCATATATATTGCAGTATTTCCTGTTTTTATTATGGAAGTGTCTAGACTTGAAAGGATAGCTGCTTTTGAACTTTTTAATAAATTAAAAGCAGAAGGAACTTCAACAAAAGTTATAATAAAAGAAATGCAAACAAAATTTGGAATACCCAAAGGGACTCTCTATAATTGGTCAACAGGAAAAACTTCCCCACTTGGTTCAATAGGAAAACTAAAGTTTAATGAAGAATTCTTCTATGTTATCGGAGCTTTATTAGGCGACGGTTGCGCATATTATTGGAGAAATGAACATCAAGTTTGGCTTGTAGGAGACAGAAAATTCACAGAAAAGTTTGCAGAAAAACTGTCAGTTTGCATTGAAAGAAAAGTAAAAAGTTATATTAACAGAAGCAATAACACTTGGTTCGTAAAAATCAGTAACATTTTGTTATACAATTTGTTCAAAGATATTAGGTGCGATTTAAAGAAATTGAAAGACTTAATGGAAAAAGAAAATTTTGAAAATAATTCCTTACAGTTCATTGAAGGATTTTTTGATGCAGAAGGTTGCGTGAAAATCATAAAAGAAAAAGTCAGAAAAACACCAAAAATTTGTTTAGATATTTCAAATAATAATTTTGAACTTTTAGAAATTGTAAAAAAATTAATGGAAAAACAATTAGGAATAAAACCGAAATATTCTATACAAAAGCCTTTTTTAGGAAAAGATGGTTCTTGGCGAAAAAAAAATTACCATCTGAGAATTTATAAAAAAGAAGGGGTTAGAAAATTTATGGACAAGATTAATTCAACTAAACTTAAACCAGAAAAGATCCCTTATGTTCAAAACTGGTTGAGTCTTACTCCTTAGCTTTTTTATATAACTCATCAACTTTATCCCAGTTTATGATGTTAAAGAAAGCCTCAATATATGCAGGACGATTGTTCATATACTTGAGATAATAACTATGTTCCCATATATCTAATGCAAGCAAAGGAATTTTGTTTGTACTTAAAGGACTGTCTTGGTTTTTTGTTTGAATTATTTCTAGCTTTCCATTATTCAAAACTAACCAAGCCCAGCCGCTTCCAAACAAAGTTGCAGCAGCATTAGAAAATTCTTCTTTGAATTTTTCAAAGGAACCAAATTTTTTTGTTATTGCTTCAGCTATTTCTCCTCCAAAATTTGAGTCTTTTTTTAATACTGTCCAGAAAAAGTTGTGGTTAATTACTCCTCCTCCATTGTTTTTTACTGCTGTTTGAATTTCTTTTGGAACTGAATTAATTCCTGAAATTAATTCTTCTAAAGTTTTTTCCTGCAGTTCTTTATTGTTTTCTAATGCCGTGTTTAATTTGTTTACATAAGCTTGATGGTGTTTTGTATGATGAATTTTCATTGTTTGTTCATCAATAAATGGTTCCAAAGAATTGTATTCAAAAGGCAATTGCATTAATTCATGTTTCATTTCAAATCACTCTCCTAAATTTTTAAAAAAAATTTAATCAAAATCCCTCTATATTTTTCCAACTAAATCCATTCCAGGCTTTAATGTTTTGTTTCCTTCTTTCCAGTTTACAGGACAGACTTCTCCACCGTGTTCTTTAACAAATTTTGCTGCCTGGATTTTCCTGATTAATTCGTCAATATTTCTTCCAATGCTGTTGTCATGAAATTCAAAAGCTTTAATCAGCCCTTTAGGATCAATAATAAAAGTTGCTCTTAAACTTAGTCCTTCTTCTTCAATATAAGTTTCATAATCCCTGCAAATTTTTCCTGTAGGGTCCGCAAGCATTGGAAACTTTATTTTTTTAATTGTTTCAGAATTATCATACCATGCTTTATGCACAAATTCAGTGTCTTTGCTTACACTTAAAATTTCTGCGCCTAAAGATTTTATTTTTTCATAATTGTCTGCTAATTCACCTAATTCTGTAGGGCAAACAAAAGTAAAATCTGCAGGATAAAAGAAAAGTACAACCCATTTTCCTTTATAGTCAGATAAACTAACTGTTTTTACGTCATTATCATGAAAAGCTTTTGTTGTAAATTCCGGCGCTTTATCATTAATTTTAATCATTTAATTCCCTCCAATTTATTTATCACATTTATTGCATAAACCATAAAATATTATATTAACAGAATTAGGAGAAAAATCTTTTGAACGAAAATTTTGCATAATGTTTTCTCCTAAATTTTTATCAAAGTATTCAGTTATTTTGCCGCAGTTTCTGCAGACACAATGTTCATGTAAATTACAGTCAGCATCAAATCTGAATTCTCCGTTGATTTCTAATCTTAAAATTTCTCCTTGTTCAACTAATTTATTTAAATTCCTGTAAACTGTTGCACGAGTAATAGAAGGAATTTCTTTTTTAACCGAAGAATAAATTGTTTCAGCATTAGGATGGGTTTTTACATTTTTTAAATAATCAAAAACCTTTTGCATTTGAATTGTTTTTCTTTCAACCATAAAATCACTATCAATACTCAATATTATTTAATTCCAATTATTATTTAAAGCTTTGTGTGCTTAATTCTTTAATCAATTCTAAAGAGAGGTGATTTTATGGCGGTATTAGTCTGCGATTCTTGTGGCGGAAAAGTTCAATCAAACAGATGTCATGGAAAACCAATGGTTCTGACAGGGAATACATTAAAATGCGAAACATGCGATAAAACAGTTGAAGTAAATTATTGCTGTGGTAACCCAATGCACGAGCATCACGAACACAAGCACGAAGAACACAAACACTAAATTGTGTTCTGCTTTTTCTTTTATTTCATTTATCAACGAAAGAAACATTTTTAATAACTATAGCACTATAGTTTTATGATGTTTATGAGCACTACAACAATTCAGGTAGAAAATAAAACAAAAGAAATACTTAATCACTTAAAAGGCAACTTTAACTCTAAAACTTACGATGAAGTTATTCTTACATTAGTAAAGAAAAAAACCAAGTCCATGCATGGAAAATTTGCAGGTAAAAAAAGACTTTCCGCAGCCGAAATTATGAAGGGTTTGCGTGACAAACATAATAGATTCTGAATTGTTTTTAGATTCATGCATTTGGATAGAATATTTTCTAAACAAGACTAAAGAAACAAAAGAAATTGTTGAAAGAGAAAGAAGCATTATTTTCACTTCAATCATTTCTATCCACGAAATATTCAAGAAATTTTTGAAACTAAACAAAACAGAAAAAGAAGCACTTGAAGCAATAAAATTTGTTGAAGATAACAGTATTATTATTTACCTGGATAAAGAAATTGCATTAAACGCAGTAATAGCTTATAAAAAATACAAACTCCATACAATAGACAGCCTGATTTATTCAAGTGCAACTACTAAAACAAAAGCTGTTTTTGTAACTGCTGATAAAGATTTCCATAAAACCCCAAACACAAAACTAATTGAAATCAAATAACTAAAAATATCCTTCAACTAAAATATCTTTTCCTATTTTTTGAAACGAAAAATCTTTCAATTCAATTGAATCTTTTACTTCTTTTATTTCTAAATTACCAAAAACTGGGATTGAATCATTCCCCAGAATTTTTGGCGAAACAAAAAGCAAAAGCTTGTCTGCAAGTTTTTCTTTCAGGAAAGAAGTCAGAATAGCAGAGCCTCCTTCAACTAACAAACTGGAAATGTGTTTTTCTCCTAAAACTTCAATCAGTTTTTTCAGATCAACTAAATTTTCTTTTTCTTTCTTTAATTCAATTACTTTTCCTTCAAATCTTTTATCAGAGAAAAGATTTGAGTCAGTAGTTGCTATAAGAAAATGTTCATCTGAAAAAACATTAAAATTTTCGGGAATTTTTTTTGTTGTTACTATTACTCTTAACGGGTTTCTGCTATTTTCAATTCTTGAAGTTAATTTCGGATTGTCTTTTAGAACAGTGTTTTCTCCTATAAGGATTGCATCAACTTTTGAACGTAATTCATGAACTTTTTTTCTTGACTCTACTGAAGAAATCCATTTAGAATCAAATTCTTTTGTCGCAATTTTTCCATCCAAAGAAATTGCAGCTTTCAAAAAAACAAAAGGCTTTTTTGTTTTCTGGAATTTAATAAAAGATTCATTAATTTTTTCTGCTTCTTTTTTCATCAAACCTGATTCAACTTCAATTCCTGCTTGCTTTAATTCTTTCAAGCTTTTTCCCTGCATTAAAGAGTTTGGGTCTTTCATTGCAACAACAACCTTTTTTACTTCTGCTTTAATTATTGCTTTAGTGCAGGGAGGGGTTTTTCCATCATGATTGCATGGTTCAAGCGAAACATAAAGAGTTGAATCTTTTGCTTTTTCTCCTGCTTTTTCTAATGCAATAATCTCTGCATGCTTTTCTCCATATTTTTCATGGAATCCTTCTGCGATTATTTCATTGTCTTTTACAATAACACAGCCAACAAAAGGATTAGGGGAAACATTTCCTTTCACTGAAAGCTCTAAAGCTTTTTTCATAAAATCTTTTTCTTGCATACAAGAAAACCGTTCTTTTAAAAATAAAAATGTTTGCTTGAATTGTTGTTTTATTCTTTGGTTTGCTCTAAAACATAATTCAAAAGCAAATCTCCACTTGAAAAAACCTTAATAGTAGAAACATCCCCGCCAGTTTTTTCAATAGAAACAACAGAGTCTGCAATTACATTCCGGAAGGTTTTTTTCTCTGACTCAATAAGCGCTTCAACTATTGCATTAGTTACCTGCCTATTGCCAGTTGAAGTATTACTAATAAACCTTAAATCAGTTTCAGGATTGGCATAAATATATTGAGGGGTTAAATCCAAACTACCAAAAACGCCTGGAATAAACAAAATATGAGAAAAAATGTTCCCAAATACGCCATAAGGAAAGGTATAAAGAAAACTACGGCTTTCCCCTCTAAAAGCCACAATCATGTTTGGCGTTTTTTGAAGCTGTTCTCTTATAAACTCCTGATTCCCAAAAACATTAGTCCGATTCTCTGGAGCATCAGACATAAAAAGAATCATTTTTACATCAGCATTCTCATAAACCAATTCATTATAAGTTTCAGTTACAGGCTTTTTGCCAAAATATGCAGTAAACCAATCCTGAGTCATAAACCAATGATCTTTTCCTGTATCTTCCTTGTCAAACACTTGAAGAACAGTTATTTTTCCGTTGTTCTTGTAAAGATTTGGATCAAAAAACGCTTTCTTATCCTCAAGTTCTCTTATTAATATTTTTTTCTCTTCTGACACAAGACTTGTTTCCTCATCAACAAGAACAGCAATAACCTCAAACCCTGCTTTTAATTCCTTGTCTTCAATTCCTTCCTGTAATCTCTTCTCAGAAACCTGCTTTACAGCATCTATCACTTCAGGAACATTTTTAATGTCATCAAGGGCATTAGCAAGTAGGAAAAAATATTTTTTATCAAACTTTTCAGAATTCAACGGCTCCAAAAGAGTCGGCAATAAAGCTTTAACATCTGATTCTTCAAGCAAAGAATCCTCTTTCCCATAAAACCTATCATAAGTAATTGCCCTAAAAAGAAAATTCCTGCAATCACCAGTGCCTATCAAACCATACTCTTCAAACAACTCAGTTATACTTTTTGTCCCTAAATCTTCTTTCAATCTGTCAAACAGCATATGATTTGAAGACGTATAAATAAACCCAGGATTACTATTCAACAAAGCAAACACTTCTAAATCCGAAAGAGAAGCCAAATACAACTCTCTTTCACTCTGATTAAAATGAAGGTCATCCAAAGGCCTGCCATTTTCTATAGCAAAAGAATCAGAAGATAAAATACTTATCTTAAACTGATCAAAACTTATTGTAGTATTACAATAATCCCAGAATCTTTCTGCAATCCTTTCTGTTTCTAAAGAATTGAAAGCATACCAAGATATTCCTTTGAAACTGTCAGCAATCTTAACAAAAGCATCAACAACAACCTCAGGATCACTCTCAAACAAAACAGCAGCCCTCTCATCCAGAAAAACACTAAATGCCCCTGCAGAAGCTGACCCTGCTATGTTAGCAATCTCAACAAAAGCACCAGGATTATCAGCAAACAAACCAGCAACCCTCTCATTATTCAGAACATAAAATGCACGAGCAGAATTCAATCCTGCAGCTTTAGCAATCTCAACAAAAGCATTAACAACAACATCAGGCTCACTCTCAAACAAAACAGCAACACTTTCATTTCTAAGAACATAAAATGCACTAGCAGAATTCACTCCAGCAGCTTTAGAAATCTCAACAAAAGCGTCAGGATTACCAGCAAACAAAGTATTAACCCATTGCAAAGCACCAAATGCATATCTGGAATTTTCTTTGGCAGCTTTGGCAATTTCAACAAAAGCATCCGGATTACCAGCAAACAAACTGCCAATTTTCTTGTTTAGAAGCTGGATGAACGCACCATCAGAATATTCCCCGGCTGCATGAGCAATCTCAACAAAAGCATTAACAACAACATCAGGATCACTCTCAAACAAAAGAGCAATATCTTCATTAAAAAGAGCATTAAATGCAGAGCCAGAATATGGTCCGGCAGCTTTAGCAATCCTGACAAAAGCACCAGGATTACCAGCAAACAAAGCATTAACCCATTGCAAAGCATCAAATGAAAGGTAAGAATTTGACCC
>JAHJUD010000085.1 GCA_018829335.1 Microcaldota archaeon
GGAAAAATGCATTTAATCAGTTCAAGCGAAAAAGCAAAATTATATGGACCAAACGGGCAGACAGCAATTATATCAAAAGATTCCAGTGCAAGCCAGTCAATTGAATTAACAGGAGTAACAAGCAATGAAATAACTTCCCTGCAAAAAATAATTGATTTGGTTAAACAAGAACAAATTTGTGTCGGCCCGCAGTCAGACAGCGGAAACTCAAGTTATGCTTTCTTTTTCTGGAACCCTGAAAAAGTAGATGATGTAATTGATTCGGTAAAAGAATCACTTAATGCAGAAGAAAACTGCATTACAGGCTGAATCAAAAACCATTAAACTGATAATGCTTAACAATAAAAAAAGTGGTTTTGCCGAAGGCAGTTTTCCGTAAACGCTTTTTGCTTGCAAAAAGGGTTTTTTGACTGTTATGAAACCACTGAATGACAAAATCAGTGGATTTCATTTGAAATAAAACAAAGGATTAAATATAAATAAAGTTAATATTTATTCAATAGCAGTTATATGTTGAAGTGATTTTTTTGGGGTTAAAAGACTTATATAATTCATCAGAAGACAAATACTATAAAGTAATTGACGCAATAGACAAAAAAATCCCGATAACAAAATTAACTGATGCAATAGATCAAGTGATTCCATCTTTTATTGTATTAATTGCATTAATTTTATTGATTACCGGATTCCTGCTTTGGCCTTTTATTTTTCCTTCAGAAGAAAAAGAATATGTTTTTTCTGTCACAGTAAAAAACGAAAACGGAAATGTATTAGAAGGAATTGAAGCAAAAATATTCTTTGACGGAAATGAAAATTCTTTTAACACCAACTCTAAAGGAATGATTTCTTCTACAGCAAAAAAAGACACAAAAATAAGAATTGAAATAACTGAAACAGGATATGAAGATTACCTAAAAGAATTCACTTTAGAGGAAAACAACACAAAAATAAATGCTGAACTAAAAAAAATTCAAGGAGAAGGGCCTACAGAAGCAAAATTAAGCTTTAAAGACAAAAACGGAAAATATATTACAGGAAAAGAAATAACTGCAAGCTTAAGCTGCAGGAATTCTTCAATTCTTCCAGACCCTGTAATTGCAAAAACAACTACAGGAGAAATGACAATCAAAATTCCTGCAGACTGCGGAAAACTTTATGTTGATTCAGTTCAAGCCCAAGGATTTCAAAACTGGTTTGGACCAATTAATTCAGCAATTGAAACAATATTCTTGCAAGAAGAAGAAGTATATTTTCAGGAATTAGGGGATTTAAGAATAATAGTAAAAAACCCTGAAGGAGAATTATTAAATGGAATACAAGTAAAATTAATGAAAGGAATCTCAAAAATAAGCGAGGAAACAACAGAAACAGGAATAGCATATTTTGCAGGAATAGAAACAGGATATTATGATATATTATTGCAGGACCCGACTTTAAGTTATGAAATAAAAAAAATTTATTCAATTGAAATAACACAGGAAACAGTAAACGAAAAAATAATTGAATTAGAGTTAACGCAAAATGAAACACTAAAAATAAATGTTTTTGACAAAGAAGACGGAAGCTTAATTCCAAATGCTAAAGTAATTCTTGAAGATTCTTCAGGAGAAATAATAGGCGAAGGGAATACAGGAGAAACAGCAGACACAGTTGAATTTGCATTGCATTCAACTGAAGGATTGACAGTAAAAGTTTCAGCTGAAGGATATCTTCCAGAAACAGTTGAAGTAACAGATGAAACAGAAATAGACGTTGAACTGGAAATAATTACAGCACAAAACAGCGGAAAACTTTTAATTAATTTAGTAGACGAAGACGGAAAAAAAGTAATTAATGCAAAAGTGTTTTTAAAAGACCAGGACGGAAGCATTTTAACAGAATACCCTGAAAAAATTTCTGACGCAAACGGAAGCGTAAAATACTCTGGAATAAAAGAAGGAAAATATTATGCTTACGCAAAAAAATATCCTGCTTCAGGAACATCAGAAGAATTTGAAATACATTTAACAGAAGAAACAATAATAGAATTTGTTCTGACAATAGGAAACGCAGTATTAAACCTGAATACAGTTGACTCTGACAGGGAAGCAATCCCTAACACAAGAGTTAAAGTGAAAAGCCTGGACGAAGAAAAAGAATATGTTTTGGATGCAGAAGGAAAAACAACAATTACATTAAAAGCAGACAAAAGAGTTTACTTTGAATTCTATGACCCAAACGAAAATTATTCTGCTTATATTACAACAGAATACACTTTGTTTCCAAAAGAATACAATATTACTGCAGTAATGCAGGAAAAAGTCATAGGAGAAAACCTGGAAATGGAATTTTTGGGGTTATTTAATGGAAGTGAAGAAGCAGCAGAAATAATTGCAGGAGAAAAATATACTGCAAAACTCAAATTAATTATTCCTTCAAATGCAAAATATGAAACTGCAGGAGTTCATTTCAGAACAGGAAACGACGACAATCCTTTTTTTGAAAACGATCCTGTATGGCTGGAAAAAATTAATGCAGCAGGAGCAACAAAAACAAAAGGAAAAACATGGAATCCTCTGACAGGCCAAAACACAGATTTTGCTTCAGATAATTTAGCTTCAATTAATGCACAAGCAAAATGGACAAATATTGTGTGGAGAAACCCAAAGCCAGGAATATATGAAGCAGAAATTGAAGTAAAAACAAAAGAAGACGCAAACGAGCCAATAAGAATTCATTTCAGGGCATGGGGCAAAACAAGAGCATATTATTATTATCCTTCAGACAATGTTTTAGGTTCAGCTCCAGAAACCGGAACAAAACAAGGGCTTTATGCACAAACATTTGAAATGGAATACAACCCAGAAGAATTAATTGTAATTCCTGAAGTTCCAATATGCAATGAAGAAATCTGTTTGTTAGGCCAGAAAATGATTGATTTAACAGAAGAGCCTTATCTGATTCAAAGAGAAATTCCATTCAAAACCAAAAGCAATGGATTATATGAATACAGTTTCAAAATAGTGAATAATTCTGAAACAATTTATGATAACCCTGAATTATGGATTAGTTTAGTTGAAGGAGATGAACTTGAAACAGAAAAAGCAGTAATAGATTATTATGAAATAAAAACAGCACAAGGAACAAGCAAAAAAAACAGTTCAGTTAACTCAAATAAGACTGCCGGAATTGATTTAGGATTATTCCAGAATCTTTCTTCAATTGAAGGAAAAATCGGGATTAAAACAATAGAGCCGGGAAATGTTTTTATCAGGCTTTTATTGGTTCAGAGAACAGGAGAAGGAGGAAACACAATTTATGACAGCCAGAACAGCAATAAAAAAATACAGGTAAAAATCCTTTCATCAAAAGAACTTGAAATTACAGCAGAACCAGACTTGATTCCGGCTTATGTTGTTACTCCAATTACAATTACAGTAAAAGACAAAGAAGGAAATGAAGTAGAAGATGCAGAAGTTACAATGAGTGTTGTTGAAACACAGACAAGAAAAATTAAAGTTGAAACAAAAAACACTGACAGAAAAGGAAAAGCAATATTTAATACAGATAAATGGGAGCCTGGAACAAAAATAGAATTTGTGGCAAAAAAATTCAATTACCAAGAGGCAAGCACTGAAATTGAAATCTCAGCTGAAGTATTTGAATTAGAGCCTGCAACAATTAACGAAACACTAACAACAGAAGAATCAGAAAAAAAAACAGACATTAAAATAAAAAATTTGCTTGAAGAAACCACACTAAAAATAAAAGAAGTCACTTTAACAGACAATTCAAAAGGAACAGGATTTCTTTCATATTTTATTGACACAGGATTAATGAAGGCAAAACTTGAATCATTTAAAGACACATTAATTGAACCTTACCCAAAAGAATTTTTGGCAAGAGAAATGTTTATTGCAAGGCTTAGAAATGTTTCCCCAGAAGACTCTTATTCAGCTGAAGGAATAATTACAGTCAAATTAGAGAATCCGGCTTTTGATAATGCAACTTACTCTAAAGACATTAATTTAGATTTAAGTTATGGAAAAGGAGAAAACATTACTGAAAACCACTGCCTTGTAATTGAACAAGGGCCAACAACTTTTTCAAATCAGACAACTTCAATTCCTGTAAGAAAAGAATACACTATAATTAATTCATGCAGAAACAATGCAGGCAATCAGATTAATGTGAATAATTTGAAGGCAAAAATTGTCTGGAAGACACCAAAAAAAGGAAGCGTTTCATTGAATTTGGATGGAGTGCCAAAAACTTTGACTCCTTTATTGGCTGACAGTGTTTTTGCTTCAACAGTAACAAAAGGAAAAGAAATCATTGGGGTATTAACTTATATTCCTGACCCTGAATTTACAGGAGACGAAGGAACAGTTGAATTCAGCGTCCAGATACAGGCAGAAATTAATACTGCACAAGGAACACAGCCAATTTACACTTATCCTGATTCAATCAACGGAAAAATAGGAAACATTGATTTAATTGAATGCATTGAATTTAATCCTGAAGCAGA
>JAHJUD010000009.1 GCA_018829335.1 Microcaldota archaeon
TTCAGAAAAAGAAAATTTGGCAGTACGAGTTTATCTCGTACATTTGCTAAAACTTTTGGAAAAGTTTTGGGTAAAAGGTTCTACTAAATTATTGTGAGAGGATACGCTTAAATAGTTAATTTCATTTATTATTTAGGTTGAAAAAGGCGGGAACATGGGAGAAAAACAGTTAAGCGAATTAAGCAAGAAAACAGTTGACTCTGAATTTTTTACTTTGATTCCTGACGGATACAAAAAAGGAAAAGTCAAATATGTTGTTATTACTGGTTCAGTGATTAGCGGAATAGGAAAAGGCACTGTAACTAGTTCTATTGCAAAATTACTGGAAGAAAGAGGATTAAAAGTTTCTCCAATGAAAGCTGAAGCATATTATAATGTTGATGCAGGAACATTAAATCCTTTCAGGCACGGCGAAGTATTTGTTTTAGATGACGGAACTGAAACAGACATGGATTTAGGTTCATATGAAAGATTTATTGACAGGAATTTAACAAAAGAAAATTATCTTACCACAGGAAAAATTTTAAGCGAGATAATTGAAAAAGAAAGAGCAGGAAAATATTTGGGAAGAGACGTCCAATTTATTCCTCATGTTACAGGAGAAACAAAAAAATATTTTAGGCAATTAGCAGTTGACTCTAGAGCTGATGTTGTTTTAATTGAAATTGGCGGAACAGTAGGAGACTATGAAAACATGTATTTGTTGGAGGCTGCAAGGCAGTTAAGATATGAAGAAGGAGAAGAAAACGTTTGTTTTATTAATTTGACTTATATTTTTGAGCCAAAAACTTTAGGAGAACAAAAAAGTAAGGCAGCTCAATTAGGAATAAAGAAAATGATTGAAATGGGTTTAATGCCAGATATTGTAATCTGCAGAAGCGAAAATCCAGTTCATGATAATATCAGAGAAAAAATAAGTGTTTTTTCTAATGTTCCTTTGAACAGGGTAATTGGATTGCATGACTCTGAAAATTTTTATCAGATTCCTTTAATGCTAAAAGAAAAAGGATTAGACAAGGCAATATTTGAATCATTAAAAATTGAAGAAAAAAAACTGCAGAACAACAATAGTTTAGAGAAATGGACTGAAGCAATGACAGTAAAAAATCCAAAGAAAAAAATTACAATAGGAATTGCAGGAAAATACACTGGCTTAAAAGACTCTTATATTAGCATAATCAAAGCATTAGAGCATTGTGAAGCAGAATTTAAAGTTAAAATTGAAGTTAAATGGATTGAAGCAACAGAAATTGAAACAGGAAAAAAGAAAGTAGAGGACGTAATAAAAGGAGTTGATGGATTAATTGTGCCTGGAGGCTATGGAAAAAGAGGCGCAGAAGGAAAAATTGAGTGCGTTAAATACTGCAGAGAAAAAAACATTCCTTTTTTGGGCATATGCTATGGTCTTCAGATGGCTTTAATTGAATTTGCAAGAAATGTGTTAGGAAAAGAAGATGCAAACACCATAGAAATTGATTCAGAGACAAAACAGCCTGTAATCTGCCTGCTTCCAGACCAAAAAAAGATTGAAGGGCTAGGAGGCAATAACCGCCTTGGAGGATTTGACATTAAAGTAAAAGAAAACACTATAGCATTTAAATTATATGGAAAAAATACAATCAGGGAAAGATTTAGGCACAGATATGAATGCAATCCTGAATTCATTAAAGAATTTGAAGAAAAAGGCATGGTTTTTTCTGGCAAGTCCCCTAAAGTGGACATAATGCAGATTCTTGAATTACCCAAACATAAATTCTTTTTGGGAACTCAATTCCATCCAGAATTAACTTCCCGTCCATTAAAACCAAGCCCTTGCTTTAAAGGATTAATTAAAGCTTGCTTGTGATTAAGTCAATTAACGAAACTCAAGTTTTTTATTCTATTTTATTTTGACTTTTTTAATGCAGGAAAAAAAGAAATTCTATTTGGATACTTGTATTTGGCGGGATTATTTTGAAGACAGAAAAGACAATTTAAAGCCTTTAGGTGAATTTGCTTTTCAGTTCCTTAAAAAGTGCATAAAAGAGAATGCAGTAATTTTTGTTTCTGATTTGGTTATTGAAGAGTTAAAGAAAGATTATTCTTTAGAACAAATTGAATTAATGTTCTCAGATTTTAAGCATTTAATTGTAAGAACTGTTTATTCAAGAGAACAAGCTAAAGAAGCTTTTCAGTTTCAAAGAAATACTAAAAAAAAGTTTCCTTTATCAGATGTATTGCATTCAATTATGTCAAGAGATGAAAAAGCAATTCTTGTAACCAGAGACAAACATTTTGAAGAAATAAAAATCAGCGAAACTGACTTGCCTGAAAATCTTCTTTAAGGCTTTAAACCGAATTTTTTAAAGAGTTCTTTTTCAAGTTCTTTGCTTCCTTCATTGCTTCTCCAGTCATGCCATTCTTCATCTGATTTAAACCTGCTTTTTCCTTTAAGGCTTCCTCTTGCTGCAATTAAATTATTCCATGCTTTCTTCTTATCCCTTTGTTCATCTAATTCCCTTAACTTGCTTCTTATTGCCTCGCGAATGAATTCAGTTTTAGTTGAATACTTGAATTCTTTCATGTCTTTTTCAATCTGCTTTGAAAGAGAACTATCCAGTCTTAAACAAATATTTTCCATGCAATACAATGCAATGCAAAGTAATGTTTAAAAACAGTGTTATTCTCCCATTATTTTTACTTCAATTTTCCTGTTTCTTGGCTTGTTGTCTGATTCAACAAAAACAATCTGCTGCCATGTGCCAGTTAAAAGTTTTCCTTCAGAAAAAGGAATAAATAAATCTGGCTTTAAAAGTGAAGCGCGAACATGAGAATGGCCGTTTCCGTCATGCCAGGTTAAATCATGCTGGTATTTTCCTTTAGGAATAATCCTGTCAAGGAATTCCGGAAAATCTTTTTGCAGGCCTGGCTCAAATTCAATTGTAGTTAAAGCTCCAGTTGAGCCAACAGCAAACAAAAAAACTATTCCTTCTTTTAATTTGCTTTTTTTTAATTCAGCTTCAACTTGAGATGAAAAGTCAATTAAATGATTTTCTTTTTTTGATTCAAATAAAATTTGGGAAGAAAAAATTTTCATTTAATCATCCATTAACATGTTCGGAATTCCGTTTTCTATTTTGAATTCTTTTCTGCATTTAGTGCAGATTAATTTCGAGTTTTTTTTGTTGTAATTTAAATCTGAACTGCATGCAGGGCATGCAAGAACATCAAGCAGTTCTTTTGATAATTCATTTGAATTCATTTTTTCACCAACAATTTTTTTATTTCATCAAGCCTTTTGTTTTCTTTCCTCTAAAACTTCTCTATAAAGTTTTTCTGTTTTCTCTGCAATAACTTTTACATCAAATTCTTTTAATACTTTTTCTCTTGCTTTAGAGCCAAAAGAACTGCATAAAGTAGAACTTGAAAGTAAATCAATTAAATGATTTTTTAATTCTTCTTTTTTTCCTTTTTTAAACACTAAACCATTTTTTCCTGAATCAATCTGGTCTTTTATTCCAAAAGCATTTGATGCAATTACTGCACAACCTGAACTCATTGCTTCTAATACCACTACAGGCATTACCTCAAAAAAAGAGGGAAGAACAAAAACAGATGCAGTTGAAAAGAAAAAAGCCAGTTCTTTGTGGGAAACAAAACCAAAAAAATTGCATTTAATGCCTGCTTTTTTTGCCTGTGATTCAAGTTTTTTTCTTTCAGGGCCTTCTCCTATAACTTCTAATTCAAAATCAAATTTGTTTTTTAATTCTCCTAAAACTTCAATCAGCATTTCAAGGTTTTTTTCTTTATCCAGTCTTCCAACAAAAAGAATTTTGTTTTCCTGTTTTTTTGCCGGAACAAATATTCCAGAATCCACAAAATTTGGGATAAAAACCACTTTATTTTTTCTTTCAGGAATTTTTTCCTGAATTATTTCTTTTATTTCTGAACTTAATGCAATAATTCTGTCAGCTTTTTCATAGACTTTTTGCTGGAAAAAACTGAACATTGGAGTAAATAAAGTTTTATGGTATTTGGCTTTTGGAAGGTTATACCAGTTGTGTTCTGAATAAACTAAAGGTTTTCCAAGAAAAGGATAAGCGGTTAAAGGGTAATGGCAATGCAGTATTTCCCCTTGAACTAAACTCTTTTTTTTCCAGCAGTTAACCATTGAATAAAAATTATGTATTCTGTCAAAAGAAATATTTGAGCCGATTTCAATTGAATTTTCTAATTCAGATTTTGAGGCAAAAAGCTGGACTGTGTTTCCTCTTTTTTTCAGTTCTTTTATTAAATCAAATTCAAGTATTTCTATTCCTCCTTTTGTCGGAGGAAAAACATCAATTCTTGAACCAGTACTAATAAACGTGATATTCATCTAAATCTCTCTTCATACAATTCTTTCATTGTTTTTATGAGAACAGAACTTGCAATCAGCTGGATTCCAATAAACAAACAGACAACCCCAATCAGAGGAATTGAAAGATGAGAATAATTTGAAATCGAAAAAACCATTGTAAAGCCCAAAACAAACAAAAATAATCCTATTAGATTGTATCTTGAAAGAAAGAAACGATTGTATGCACCCTGATAAACTATTGCAGTGTTAAGTTTCCTGTAAAAAAGTTTTACAATAAAGTTTGCAAGAAAACCAAAAAAAATCAGGGAAATTCCAACAAGAATTAATGAAGAAATAAGAAAAACTCTTCTTAACCCAAAACTGCCAAAACTCATTCCGCTGAAAAAAAACGGATAAAATAAAAGAATCCCAAGCAAAACAAAAATAAAACCGATTGAGCCAAACAATTTTAATGGATTATATCTTTTGACAACTTCAAGAATCGACAAAAGAAAATTAAATCCGTATTTAAAACTGTTAAGTTTTGAGTTTCCTGTTCTTTTAGAGTATTCTATTGGAATAAAATCTATTTTCCATTTTTCGTGCACTGCCATTGCAGTCATTGCAGGAGTAAAAGAAAGATTGTCAGGCAATGAATCAAAAGATGAAGCAAGTTTTCTTTTAAAGACACGCATTCCTGACGCAGTGTCTTTTACTTTAGAGCTTCCAAAAAAATTCAGTAAAAAAACAAACATTTTGTTTCCAATAAGCCTTTGGGCAGGCATTTTAGTTCCATGCCCTAATCTTGAACCTATAACTATGTCAGCATTCTTTGAAATTAAAAATTTT
The DNA here is from genome assembly GCA_018829335.1 of Microcaldota archaeon. Classification (GTDB taxonomy): domain Archaea; phylum Iainarchaeota; class Iainarchaeia; order Iainarchaeales; family 1-14-0-10-31-34; genus 1-14-0-10-31-34. The sequence goes on from JAHJUD010000009.1 coordinate 5,168, forward strand.
ATTAATTCAGTCATTTTGTTTATTGGATAAGTTCCGTCAGCATCATAAAAAGCAATTAAATCAGATTTAGAGTTTTTGATTCCTGTCTTTAATGCTGCACCATAACCTTTGTTTTCTTTATGTGAAATTAATTTTACTTGGGGAGCAAATTTTTGAATTAATTTTTCTGTTGAATCAGTTGAACAATCATTAACCATTATTATTTCTACTTCTTTAATTTCAGTGTTTTGCTGGATTCTTTCTTTTTCTTTCAGGGACTGTTTAATAGTTGAAACTATTGCTTTTTCTTCATTAAAGGCAGGAATGATTATTGAAAGCTTCATGGCATCAAAACATAACTTTTAATAAATAAGAATACTATTATGATTACTTAAATAAAAAGGTTTTGCCAATTTCATTTTATTTCTTAAAGGGCTTATAATGAACGAAAAAATTATTGAAACAAGAAATTTAAGAAAAGAATTCAAGTCAAGTTTGAATCCTAATTCTATTACAGAATTTTTTTTTCCAAAACACAAGACAACTATTGCAGTTAATTCAGTTGATTTAAATGTATTTAAAGGAGAAACTTTAGGTTTGCTTGGGCCAAACGGCGCAGGAAAAACCACTTTAATAAAGCTTTTGACTGGAATACTTTATCCTACTTCAGGAGAAACTCTCATTAAAGGAAAACCAGTTGAACAGCAAAAAAGTCTTATAGGAATAATGCTCGGATATGAAATGATTTATTACAGGTTAAGCGGATACGACAACTTAAAATATTTTGCAAGATTATACAAAATAAAAGATTTTGATTCAAGAATAAAAGAGTTAAGCTCTTTTTTGGGTTTTGAAGAATACTTGTATGATTATGTTGAAAATTATTCTTTGGGTACAAAATCAAAGCTGGCTTTAGCAAGGGCTTTAATTCATGACCCTGAAATTCTTGTATTAGATGAACCAACTTTAGGATTGGATATTAATGTTTCTGACAGAATCAGAAAACACATAAAAGAAATGGACAAAACAATAATTCTTACAACTCATTACGAAAAAGAGGCAAGAGATTTATGCGACAGAATTGCATTAATGGATGAAGGAAAAATAATTGAAATTGAAAACAAAGGAAACTTTGACAAAACAATAAAAACTTTTATTGGGTTAGGCGTAAAAAATGGAAATTTTAAGTGAAATAATTGCAATAACAAAAAAAGACTTTAAATTAAGCATCAGATTCAAGACAGCATACCTGCTAAACACTTTTATTAATCCTTTTCTTTCAGTCATTCCATTGTTTATTATTTATTATGGCTTTCTTCATTACACTGGATCAGAAGGTTTTGGAGGAGTCACAGCAGACAATTATGTCCAATTCCTTATTTTTGGAATAATAGCGCAGGCTTTTTTTTACAATGGAACCTATATTTTTGCATTAAAATTCAGGGAAGAAAAATACTGGAAGACAATTGATGCTTTATTTGTTGCGCCAATAAATTATCTTTCATTGATTATTGGAACAGGAATAAATGTCGGATTAAACCTGCTTCCATTGTTCTTGGTTTTCTTGCTGTTTGCTTCAGTGTTTGGCGCGCCTTCAATTTTGATGATTACTTTGACTGTTTTGATAATGTTTATTCTTTTAGGGTTTTGTTTAGGAGCCGGCTTAATTTACGGTGCATTAACTTTATTCAACGAAAACTTTGATCCTTTTTTCAGGTATTTTTTTGCGGCATGGATTCTTTTAAGCTGTTTTGCTTATCCGCTTAATATTATTCCTGAAGTTTTTAGAGGAATAGTTTTAATCAATCCTGTTTTCCATGCAGTAAACTTTGCAAGAGAAATGTGGATGCATAATTTTATTGCATGGGGAAGCTTTTTTTATGTTTTAGGTTTTGCAATAATCATGCCAATAATTTCAGTTTTTGTTTTCAAGCTTGCATGGAAAAGAATGGAAGTCCAAGGTTATTAGCTTTTATTATTTTTTTGAACAGATAAACGAAAAACTGTAAGTTAAATTTTTTGGAATCAACCTGCCTAAAGAATTATGCGTGTGCTTAAAATCTTTTTCAACAACAAAAAATTTTTCCAGAAGTTTCCTCCATTCATTCAGAGAAGCAAGCCTTTCATTTGGCTGAAAATAAGTTGCTTTGTTCAGCTTAAATAAAATAAAATTAGAGTTAGGCACATAAAAATTGGCTTTTCCTTTATTCTTTAAAACCCTCTGCATTTCATTTAATGCTTTTTCCATTTCAATAAAATGCTCTAAACTTCCCAAACAAGAAACAAAATCAAATGAACGGTCCTTAAACGGCAGGCTTGAAGCTGAAGCAAGAATCAAATCTGCATTACAGTTTTTTTTTGCCTGAATTAATGCCTCTAAACTAAAGTCAACTCCAAAGCATTTAAGGAATTTTTCTGCTTGTTTAAGGAAAAAGCCTCCGCCACAGCCTACATCCAAAAGCTTTTTTTCTGTTTTTTCTTTGACTTCAAGCCATTCAAGCATTAAAGAATTGTATTTTTTTGTTGTTTCAAACACACCAAAATCAGAAAATCTTTTATTATACCATTCTGCAGCAGATTCATCAGTATTAAATGCAATTCTTTTGATCATGAAAAAATAAGGAAGCCAAATAATTAAAGAAGATATGCAGAAAAATCATACAATGAAGCCAAAAATTTCAGTCATAATATGCGAAAGGAATTCAGAAAAATTCATTGAAGAATGCATTGCATCAGTGATCAGCCAGTCTTTCAGGGATTTTGAGCTGATTATAATTGATGATTTTTCAACAGACAAAACAAAAGAAAAAATAAATAAGCTGAAAGAAAAACACGAAATGAATTTGATTGAATTAAAAAAGCATTCAGGAATCAGTTTTGCAAGAAACACAGGAATAAAAAATTCCAAAGGAGAATTTGTCGCTTTCCTTGACTCTGATGCAATGGCAGGAAAAAACTGGTTGCAGGAACTTCTTGAAGCGTTTGATGAAAAGGCTGCTTCAGTTGGAGGGCCCAACATTCTGCCTGAAAACACAGGCGAAAAAGAAAAAATTTTTGATGAACTCCTTGAATTCATTTCAAGAATAGGTTCAGATTACATAAAAAAATCAAGCAAAATAACTGAAGTAAAGCATAATCCTGGATGCAATTCAATGTACAGGAAAAAAACCCTTGAAGAAATTAATGGATTCAATGAAAAGCTTTCAAGCAATGAAGACCCTGAACTTGATTTCAGAATTAAAAAGAAAGGCTATAAAATAAAATTTAATCCAAAAGCAGTTGTTTATCATCACAGAAAGAATTCAGCTAAAAAAATATTCAATCAGGCTTTCTGGTTTGGCTTGGGCAGAATGCAGGCAATAAAAGTTAATTTTAGAATGATTGAATGGTTTAGAACAGTTCCTGCAATTTCAATCATCATAATTTTGCTTTTGTTTTTTTTTGGGGTTTATTCAGGAAAATTTGAATTAATAGTTTATTTTTCTTTTTTTCTGGTTTTAGTTTTGATCATGATTTCTTTGGCTGCAATGATTAAATACAAAAGGATTTCATTGCATTATTTTATTTTTTTGTTTTCATGGTTTTTTGGTTATGGTTTTGGAATGATTAAAGGAGTATTCAAATGAAAATACTTATTACTTCAATGTTTTACAAAAAAAGTTATGGTCAGGGCTTGTGTGCAGAAAAATTAGCTGAATTCCTTGCGAGAAAAAGGCACAAGGTTACTGTATTCCATGGAGAAAAAAATTCATTTAAAGGAAAAAAAAACCTTAAAATTGAAAGAATTAAATCAAGCAGAATAAAAGGCCTTGATTTTTTTTCTTTTGCCTTAAACCTTAAGCAAAGGCTAATTAAAGAAAAAGAATTTGATGTATTTTACCCTCAAGACTATACTTTTGGTTTAGTTGATTTCAGCAGGCTTAATTTTCCTGTAATTTATCATGCAAGAGGCACAGTAAAAGGAAATGCAGAAAACAGGCCTAAAACAAGAATTAAAACAGAATTAATGCGGAAAATTGCAATTCCTTTAATGGCAGAAATGGACAAAAAATGCTGTGAAAAAGCAAAAACAATTATTGCAGCCTCAAAAACAATAAAAAAAGAAATAAAAAATTATTATAAAATTCCGGACAAAAAAATAAGGATTGTATCAGACGGGGTTGACTTAAAAAAATTCAGCAAAAATACTGAAACCAAAAGAAAAGCAGAAAAATTAAAGAAAAAGCTCAGATTGCAAAACAAGAAGATTATTTTGTTTGCAGGAAGGCTTGTTCCCCAAAAAGGAATAATTTATCTTGTCAAAGCAATGCCTAAAGTGATTAAAGAAATTCCCCAAGCATTTCTTTTAATTGCAGGCGAAAACACGCAGGAAAATCACAAAAAAGTGATTGAAGAAGAAATCGCAGTACAAGGCATTCAAAAACATGTTAAGTTTCAGGGCTATGTTGAACAAAAAAAAATGCCTGAAGTGATTCAGTTAAGTGATTTGATTGCAAGCCCGTCAACTTATGAGCCAATAGGAATAATAAACATTGAAGCAATAGCTTTAGGCAAACCAATTGTTTATTCAAAAAACATCGGTTCAGTGGAGGTATTGAAGAATTCAGGAATTGCAGTTAATCCGAGAAAGCCGCAAAAAATTTCAGCTGCAATAACAAAAATTCTTTCATCAAAAAAGCTTTACAAAAAGTTTTCAAATACAGGAAGAAAAAATGCTGCAAAAGTTGAATGGAATAAAATAGGCAGCCAAATAGAAAAAATTTTAATGAAATCAAAGGAGAATTAAATGAATTCAAGCATTATTATCCCAACTTTTAATTCTGAATCAACAATAGAAAAAACAATTAATTCAATATTAAAGCAAAGCATTAAGCCTTATGAAATAATTGTGTCAGACGGCGGGTCAACAGATAAAACAATAAAAATCGCTGAAAAACTATCGGAAAAAAACAAGGAAATCAAATTAATCAAAAAAAAAGGATTCGGAATCAGCGCAAGCAGAAATATTGGGGCAAAACAGGCTTTAGGGGAAATAATTGTTTTTCTTGATTCTGATGTTATAGCAGAAGAAAAATGGCTGGAAAAGCTTTTGGTCTGCATGGAAAAAGAAAAGCCTTTTTGCTGTTGCGGAAAATACTCTGTTGAATTAAACAAAAGTTTTGCTTCAGACTTTTTTTCTTTTGTAGTTAGCAGCTCTTCTTTTCAAGGCTATAACATTGCTTTAAGGAAAAAAGACTTTCTTGAATCAAAAGGCTTTGACGAGAAAATGAAATATTGTGAGGACCCTGAGTTTTTTTTAAGGGCTTTTCTTTCAGGGAAAAAGTTTGCTGTAACAGGAGCAGAAACATTTCATGAAAGTTATTCAGTAAAAGACAGAATTAAATCAAATTTCAATTACGCTTTCTTTGATGCAGTTTTATTCAAAAAAAACATTTCCTTTTTTTTAAATCCGTTTAACCTCGTTAAAAGCCCAAAAAACATTAAGCTTATTTTTGGGTTTTACTGGATATTGTTTTTTTCTTTTATTTTTTCAGTTGTTGTATTAACAATAACCAAAAATATTTTTTCTCTTGTTTTTATTTCAGTTCCTGCATTAGCTGGCTGCATTAAAATTATTTTGAATAAGAACAAAACAAAATACAAAAACAATTTTCTGGTTTTATTAATATATTCTTTTTTTGCATTGTTTTTGTTTGGTTTAATCAAAGGAGCAGGTTTTCTTAATGGATTAATTCAAGGTAAACATTAATATGAGCATCAGAAACTGCCTGAAGAGAATACTTTTGCCTGACCAGATTAAGCCCATTACGCCCCATTTTCTGTCTTAAAGAATTATTCTGCAGCAATTCTAATGCAACAGTCAGTTCAGTGCTTTTCTTTGGAGAAACAAGAAAACCATTGAATCCATCTATTATAACTTCTTTTATTCCTTCAATTGAAGTTCCAATTACAGGTTTTGTGCAGGCCATTGCTTCAATCAAAACCAGACCAAATGCTTCAGAAGAAATTGAAGGCAAAACAAGAACATCGCATGCATTCATTGCCTCAACAACTTCTTTTTCTTTTAGTTCCCCCAAAAAAAGTGTTTTGTCAGCAACACTTAATTTTTGGGCAAGAGAAAAATAATATTTGTATGTTGTGTCAAAAAAAGCAGGATTTTCTTTTCCTGCAACCAAAAGTTTTCTGTCCTGATTTTTTATTCCCCTGAAAGCATCAAGAAGATAAGGAATGCCTTTATTTGATGCAAGCCTTCCCAAAAAAAGGACAACAAAAGTTTTTTTGTTTATTTTGTGCTTTTCCCTGAACTCTTGTTTATTTTGCAATGGCATGAATTTTTTTATGTCAACTGAATCAGGGATTACCTCAATTTTTTTAAAGCCTAAATTCTCAAGAATTTTTTTTTCCCTTGAAGTCAATGCAATAATTCTGTCAAAACTCATTAATTTATGAAAGAAAAAATTAAGTTTTTCTCTGAATAATGAAGGATTATAATCAAAATGAGGGGTCATAACAACAGGAATGCCTGCTAGCCTGCACCCAAGCCAAGGAAAAAAGTTTATTATCCTGAATCCATGAAAATGAACCACTTCAGGATCTTTTTTAACAATTCTGAAAGCAGTCTTAATTCCTAAAGAAAAATTTTTTGAATTAAATTCAAAAAGATTCTTGGACAAGTCGTTCTGATTGAAAACAAAAACTTCATGCCCTTTTGCAGAAAAACTATTGCGGAAATTCTCAATGACTTTTTCTATTCCCCCAACATTTTCAGGGTATTGTTTTGTTATAAATACAATTCTCATTTCAGCACTTTCCTGTAGATTTTAATTGTCTCTTCTGAAATCTTATTCCAGTTAAGCTTTTTTTGCACTTTAATAAACGCGTTTTCTGAAATTTTTTCTGATAAATTTTTATTATCCAAAACTAATTTAATTTTTTCACTTAATTCAACTGAATTCCCCGCATCAAAAAGCAAGCCATCTTTTTTGTCTTCAATCAAGTCAGTAAAACCTCCTGTTTTTGAAGCAATAACAGGTTTTCTTGAAGCCATTGCTTCTGTAACAATTGTAGAACATGGTTCAGGCCACAAAGAAGGAATAACAATCAAATCAGAAAAAGGAATAAACTTTTCCCTTATTTTCTTGTTTGAAACCAGAGAGTAAAGAAACACAGTATTCAAATTGTTTTTGTTTTTGTATTCATTGAATTCTGCAAGGTATTTTTTATCTGCATAACTGTAAACAAAAATAAACAATTCATTAATGTTTTTTGCTGCTTCAAGTAAAACTTTTGCTCCTTTTTCTTCAATCATTGACCCAATAAAAAGAATTTTTTTTCTATTTGAATTAAAAGGAAACTCTTTTAGGGCTTTATTGTCAGGGAAAAAACCTTGATTTGAAGCAACATTTGGAATGACACTGATTTCTTTTTTTCTTGATAAAACAATAGAATTTTTTACTTCAGAACTTACTGCAATAATCTGATTTGAATTTTCTGCAGCCCACACAAGAATTTTTCTTTTTATTTTCATTATTGTTTTGCCTGAATTCATGCATTCAGCGCACCTGTTTAATTCAAAATCATTGCAAATCTTTTTTTTGTAATATCTTCTTCCTTTAACACAGTTAATCCAGTTTCCATGTATAGTCAACACAATTGGAATTCTAAAAACCTTCAGCGGAATAACTGAAAGCAAAGAAAAAGGGCAGTGAACATGAATCAAATCATATTTTTTTTCTGAATGAAGTTTGATTGCATTAAAAAAAAAAGGGATTATAAGGTTTCTTCCTTTAAATGAAAGCTCTTCCTGCTTGTTTATTCCTGCATTAATCCTAAAGACATTAACTGAACCAATCTTTTCAGCTGAATCTGTTTTACCGATTTTTGCTGTCAAGACATCAACTTGGTTTCCTTTTTTTTGAAGTTCTTTTGAGAGATTAAGCACATGCTGTTCAATGCCCCCAAGAGAAGGAAAAAAAACAGGTGAAACCATTAAAATTTTCATTTCATTTCCTCGCCTTTATTATAATGCTTAAAGAAAGCGTAGGAAAAAAATCTGCTAGAATGCTTTCAGTTTTGTAAAGCAAAGAAAACTCTATTTTGTCGCTTAACCTTAATAATTCAGAAAAACGCTTTTCTATCCTGAATCCTTTTTCTTTTAATTGTTTTTCAAGAAGCGAAAAAGTGTATGCCCTGATATGGCCTCCGCTTTTAAAGTAATCAAGATTAAACGGTTTTTTTCCAAATAACAGAAGCAAGCGGTTTGGCAGTGCAGCAGTATTTGGAGTTGAAATTACCAGAAAACCATTTGGTTTTAATATTCTGTAAAGCTCTGAAACAAAAAAGTCAGTGTCAAAAATATGTTCTATTACTTCTCCTGCAAAAATCGCATCAAAGGATTTATTGCTGAAAGGAAAAGGTTTTTCAAAATCAAATCTAGTGCATTTAATTCCTTTTTTTTCTGCTTCATTTAATGCAGAAGAAATGTCTGCACCAAAAACATCCCATCCTTTTTTTTTCAGTTCCAAAGAAAACTCTCCTTTAAGGCAGCCAACATCAAGAATTTTACCTCTTTTTTCCTTGTTTATTTCAACAAAAATTTTTTTGAGCCTTTCACTGCCGTTTAAGTCAACAGGCAAATCAGAATATCTTTCGCCCTGAAAACTGGCAATAGAATCATTTTTTTTCATTTAAAAACTCCCTAAAAAATAAAAGATATGTTTTTGCAATATCTTTCCATAAAAATTCTCTTTTAATCTTTTTAAATCCATTTAATCCCATTTCTTCACTTCTTTCAGGGTTATCCAGAATAAAATTTACTTCTTTAACAAATCCATTCAGATTAGATGGGTTTACTCTTATCCCAATAGAAGAGTCAACTAATTCTTTTAAGCCGCCTACACCAGAAACAATTACAGGTTTTCTGCAGGCCATTGCTTCTAAAGTTGAAACAGAAACAGGCTCAAAAAGCGAGGGAAGAACATAAACAGAACAGGCATTAAGCAAAGCAATTTTTTCTTTTTCTCCAACCCACCCCAAAAATTTTACTTTAGCTGAAAGGTTTTTTTGGTTTATGAATTCTTTTAGTTTTTCTTCTAAAGGGCCTTTTCCTGCAACAATAAAAACACAGTCTTTTCTGTTTATTTTTTTTGCTATTTCAAGAAACAATAAAGGGTTTTTTTGCAGTTCAATTCTTGCAAGAAACAAAACTATTTTTTTCGGGAATTTTTCTTTTATTTTTTTTACTTGATTTTCATCTGAACTGAATTTTTCTGGGTAAATTCCGTTATGGATTACAGTGCATTTTGTTTTAGTGTGTTTTTCTGCTTTAGCTTTCTCTTCTTTGTTCAGAAAAACTATTCCATCAGCTTTATTCATTGAAAGTTTCTGAAAAAAAGAGTCAATCATTACTGCAAGCTTAAATTGTTTTCCAATAAAAGGAGTGAATTTTGCTCTTTCAGAAAAATTGTCATGAATTACTGCAACTTTAGGAATTTTCCATTTATTCAGGAAAAAAAGGGTTTCTGCCATAGTGGAAAGCACTAAATCAAATTTTTTTGGGTTAACAGTTTTTGAAACAGCCCTGCTGAAAAAAAAACGATTAACAAAGCCAAAAGGATAATCAATTAACTTGAATTGATTTATTTTAATGCATTTAAAATCAGAGAATTTGCCTGAAAGATTTGCAACAGTAATTTCATTCCCCTGGTTTCTTAATTCCTGAATTAATTCATAATATGCAGGCGAAACTATTTCATCAAAATTTTCCCTTATCAAATAAAGTATTTTCATTTAACACAACTACTTTTTTTGAATTGAATAAATAACCTTTTTTAGTCCTTCTTCAAGCGAAGTATTGCAGGTAAAGCCGGTTAATTTCTTTAATTCAGCTGAATTAAAAGCAATTCTTTCTGTTTCCAGTTCATCCAACCCTGAAGGAAATTTATCGCGGATTAGTTCTGACTTTGAATGAGTAAGTTTTTTTATCAGCTTTGCCAAGTCAAGCACGCTTGTATTTTTTCCTGTACCTACTTCAACTGCCTTTGAAAAAGTTTTTTCAGAGAAAGCTGCAAGAATTGTTGCTTTTGCTGCATCACCTGCATAAGTAAAATCTCTTTGCTGTTTTCCTGAACCAAAAAGTACTATAGGCCTTCCTTCAATTGCATCCCTTACAAAAAACGGCACAACCATTTCCTTGTTTTGGCCTTCGCCGTAAACATTATAATATCTTATAATGGAATAACCTATTTCGTTTTCTTTATGGAATTCTTCAATAAAGTATTCTCCCATTTGTTTTGCTGCAGGATAAGAAAAAAAAGCATTTGAATGAACTTTAGAAAAAGAAAAATTTTGTTTAAATTTATCGCTTAAAATAGCGCTTGAAGGATAAATCACTTTTTTTGTATTGTATTCCAAAGCATAATTCAGCACATTATAAAGCCCTGTTAATTCAGTGTGAATTAATTTTATGGGATTTCTTGAACTGTAAATTCCCCCGCCAATATAAGCAAAATGAAAAACATAATCAAATTTGCCGACTGAATCAATCCAAGAATTATCTGTAACATCAAAAACAAGAGAATCAAAATTCCTGTTTTCTGTCAAATCAAGAATCATTACTTTATTTTCTTTTGAAAGCTCTGAAGCAATCCTTGAACCAATCAAGCCATTGCCTCCTGTAACAAGAATTTTATTCATTAAATTAATTATTCTAAAAAGTCAATAAAAGCTTTTCTTGCTTGGGAAACAGAAGTTTTCCAGGTTATTTGTTTTCTTTCATCCAGTTTTCCAGTTTTAAAACATTTTTATCCAAATCAAGGTTTTCAACTGCAATTTTTCTTGCAGTTAAAGAAAGATTTTTTAGTTCAATCTTATTTAATCTTGTTTTTTTCTCAAAATTTATTCCTGCTTTTCCGGCCTGAAGCAATGGCCCATTTATTTCAGGAACCAATACAGGCAGACCAGAAGAAAGATACTCTGAAATTTTAACCATAAAGCTTGCGTCAGCTAAACTTGAATTAAATTTTTTCAGGTAAACTCCTGCATCAAAAAAAGGAATTAACCCAAAAAGGCTTTTATTAGAAAAACCATGCAAAAAAATTATTTTTTCTTCAAGGTTTCTCTGCTTTATTTGTTTCCTGAAATCATCTGGCGCATTTGGGGAAATTACATAAAGAATGCATTTGTTTTCTTCAAGTAAACCAAAAAAAGGAATAAAATCTTTCAGGTCACAGGAAGAGCTTAAATAAAGCAGATTGATTTTTTTTGCTGAAAGATTCAAAGAAAATTTTCCTTTTTTTCCTGAATATTTTTTTGAATCAACAGGGGCAGGAAAAAAAGTTTTAGGTTTTTTTATTCCAAAAGAAGAAAGAATCTCGTTTTGTAAAGGGCTTAAAGAAATAATGCCATTTGACTCTTTCATTAAGCTGATTTGGGTTTCTTTAGAGCAATCCATCAAAAAAGAAACAAAATCGTTTTTTTCTGTTATTCCTTCAACAAAAACAAAAAAAGGGATTTTTCTTTTCTTTAATTCAAAAACAATCCTTGAATAAAAGCTTATTCTGAACAAAGGCCTTAATTCCGCCCAGAAACCTGAAGCAGAAGCAACAGGAAGCTTTAGTATTACTGCGTCAAACGATTCTTTTTCAAGCAATGAAATAAATTTCCTGAAAGAAAAAAAAGAAGTTAAAGGAAAAGTAAATGCTTTAGTGTAAAACCAGAAATTTCCGGGAGGAAAAATCTTTGCTTTATCCGAGTTCCCATGACAGACCCCATAAACCTGATTTTCTCTTTCTGCAAGGCCTTGCATCATTCTTTTAAGCAAAATGGAATCTCCTTTGAATAAATCAATGTTTACTCTGTCAGCAAAAAAAAGGATTTTCATTTTTTCACCAAAATCTTTTTGAGAAACTGCTCAAAAGAGTTTAACGAATTAACAAAAGAAAACTTTTCTTCAATTTTTTTTCTTGCTTTAAAGCCAAAAGAAATTCTTTTCTTTTCGTCTTGAGTTAGCTCTAAAAGCTTTTTTTCAAATAAATCAAAATCATTTAGTTTTACCAGAAAGCCGTTTATGTTGTCCTCTATTATTTCTGTTGTTCCTCCAATTGAAAAAGCCACGCAAGGAGTAAAACAAGCCATTGCTTCAGCCAAAACCATTCCAAAAGATTCCTGAGAAGAAGGCAGAACAAGGATTGAAGCAGAAGAAAATGCTTTGATTAATTCTTTTCTTGAAATTCCTGACCTAAAAGACACTTTTTTTTTGGAAGAATCCACTAAACTCTTTATTTTCTTTAAGTAGTTTTTTTCTTCAGTTGAATCTGGTTCAGGAAAAATTATTTCAAAAATCCATTTCTCAAAACCACTTTTTTTTGTTAAATTCAAAACAAAATCTATTCCTTTATGTTTTACAAGCCTTGCAACAAACAAAATCTTTTTTTGCTTTTTTTCCGGCGAAAACGGAAATTCATCTAACACAACAAAATCAGGCAGCTGAAGAATTTTTTTTTCAGGAATTTTTGTCTGTTCAATCACTGATTGTATAATAGAATTGCCTGCAATAAGCGTGTAATCTGAATGTTTTACGCTGAATCTCGCAAGAAAATCATAAAAAAAATTGTTTGGTTTAATCCAAGGGTTATGGTTGAATTCATGGTAAATTAAAGGAGTTCTCTTGATTTTTGAAAGAATCAGGCCTGCGAAAATCATTGAACAGCCTGAAACATAAACTGCATCAGTTTTTTTGAAAAGGCTTTTGAATAAAACAAAAAAAGAAAAAAATAAGGCATTGGTTTTTTTTGCAGGAAACCTTTCAATATTCAATAAAGGAACTGAACTGAATTTTATTTTTGGGTCAACAGAAAAATAAGTGACTTCAAATTCTTTCTGTGAAAGGCCTTTTGCCAGATTAAATGAAAGGTATTCTATTGCACCGCCTTTGTCTGTTGGAACGCCAAGAAACTGTGTTCCAATCATGCAAATCCTGTAAGCCATAAAGAATTAAATGCATTCAACTTAATTTAGTTTTGCGTCAAAAACAATCAGACAATTCATTTTACTTAAATTTGGCTAAATCTTCAGCTAAAACCAGATAAACTTTTGAATGGCCGGAATCATAAATTTTTTTGCCTAAAGGCATTCTGGAAAAATCATCGCATCTTAAATAAATCCCGTTAAGATAAAACTCAAAAGGCTTTTGGTCAACACAAGAAACAACAAAACCTGAATTAGATAAATATTCTTTTGAGCCAAAAGAACCAGACATTGTCACAGTAACAAGGTTTTTGCCGATTAATTCTTTTGACGAAAACTCGCTTGCAAAAAGCTCTGCGGATTCTCCATACTGGTTTGAAGCAAAAAGAACAGGTGCACTAATTGAAGAAATAAACAAAAGAATTAAAGGAATAAAATACAATGGTTTTCTGTAAAAAACAAGGACAATGCAGACTCCCATTACAAGAGAAGTTAATTCAAGTGTTGCATGCACTCCGTCCTGAAACTGCAAGTGAATCAAAAACAAAACCAAGAAAAATATTGCAATACTAAAAACAAAAATCTGCTTTTTATCAGGAAAAAGAAAGAAAACAGTCAATACAAGAACTGAAAGCAAAAAATAATTTAAGAGCTTTAAAACCAATTGTTCCAATCCAAACTGCATTATATAATTGTTTATAAAAGGTATAAACCGCCTAAGAAAAGGAATTTCAAGGAATTTTTCTTCTGGAACAAGTTCTTCTGAAGGCGGCAGACCTGATTTTTGTATTTCTAAAGGATTAACTTTTGAACTTAAATCTTCTTCTCTTATAATTTCCTGCTGAACATTTCCTCCTACATCAGAAATGCTTCCCTGAACATCAGAAAAACTTCCAGCCAAGCCAAATAAGTCAATTGAAGTTGAATAAGTGCCTACAAGAACAATAAACAAAAACAAAATAATGATGTCAGTAAAATATGCTTTTCTTGAAATAGCGTTCTTGAAAAAGAAAAGGAAAACAAAAAAGCCGAAAACTGCAAGAGAAATATACAAAGTCGTTAAATTAATGTAAGTGATTAAAAGCATCATTATAACAAGAAGAATCCTTGAATTCAGCTGGTTGAAATATTTTAAGTAAAGGTAAATAAAAACAGGAAAAATAATGAATTTTCCTATCATTTGCGGGGCCAGATGAAGGTTTTGTATTGGAAAAAAAGCAATTAAAATCGCAAAAATAACAAGTTTTTCTTCAATAAAACGTGTTGCAAGCAGGTAAAAGGAAAGAAACATCAATAAAAGAAAGAAAAACTTTAGCAGGAAAAAAATATTTGCAACAGTTGTCCCGAAAATTTTTGCTATAATTACAAGATAATAAAAATAAACAAAGCTTACATTAACATAATTGTGTTTTCCAAAATCAGCTGGATGCAAAACCCCTGATTCAAGCCTTGAAGTGTTGTCAAGCAAAACCCTTTCGTCTCCAATAAGGATTTGAGGTGTAATCAAAGGGCTTAAAGTTGAAGCAAAAAGCAAAAACAAGGAAATCCAGAAAAATTTTTTGTTTTGCTGGATCAAAGCATAAATCATTGAAGCAGAAATCAATCCAAATCCCAGAAAATAAAAGACATTATATTCTATTATTAACTCAAATTTCTGGGAAAAAAAAGAAAAAAAGACAAGTATTGCCCCTAAAGAAACTACAGGAAAAAATTTATGGAATCTGAAAAGAAAAAATACTGCAATCAAGGAAACAATAAATGCAAGAAAAGTCAGGTAAAAATCCTGAATTAACTCATGTGACCTGAAAGAATTAAAGATGAAATAAAAGAAAAGAAACAAAAAAAGCAATGCAGTAAAATACTTGTTTGAAGCAAAAGCTAAAGCCTTTGAGTTAATTTTCTCTATCAGCCAGTTATCTTTAATTTTTTCCAATAACATTTCTTTCCACCAAAAAAACCAATCCAATAAGAATGATTAAAGCCAAGGCAATAAACAGCCTGTAGTCTGGCCTGACAACAACAGAAGAAAAATATTTTTCTTCGTTTTCTGTTACCTCAAAAGCATAAAATCCAGGTTTCAAGTTTTCTGTGCTTAAAACAAATTTTTTTTTCCCTGAATCCTTTAAAGAATTGTTTTCAAATAAAGGGCAGTTTTTTTGGGTGCATTCTTCAAGCAGATTAAGATTATAATAATATTTCATTTCAACTGAAGCCTTTGAATCAAATTCTAATACAACTTTTTCTCCTGGAAAAGAAACAAAAGGCTCTGCATTAATTGCATAACTAAATGGAATCAGCAAAATGCAAAACAATAACACAAGTTTATTCACTTAAAACACCCTTCAAAAAGTGTATTCCCAGAAAAACTACATCAGAAAAAACTGCTGCAGAAGTTATTGTTATTTTATCTAAAGGAAAAGAAAAGACAACTGTAAGGATAAAAGTTGAAAAAACGATTATTCCCATGCTTAAAACAATTGAAACAACAAATGTTTCCACTGCAGAAGAAGACTTTATTATCAGCCTGAAAAAAAGATAGCCTGGAAAAAACAATGCAGCAAAAGCAACAACTAATTCATGCAGAGGAAAAGCAAAGTAAACGCTGAATCCTGAAAGCGCAATAATAAACAAGCCGAAATTAAGCAAATTGATTCTTGAACGAAAATAACCCAAAGCAGTAATTATTTCAGCTGTTCTTTCATTAAAATTCATCTGACCAGAACTAATAGCATTAAAGTTATATAAATAAATTCTTGATAACCTTATAAAACAGCATTTTTTCCTACACTGATTTTGTGTATTTTCGTGCATGCAATTATTTTTTTCTTGCAATTAAAATATACGAATCGCCATTCAAATCAGCGCACGATAACTTTTATTTTTTCTTTTTGTTTTTCTTCAATACTTTCAAGCCGGCTTTTAAGGATTGCATCATACAATAAGACAAGCTTTTTTACTCCGATGTTGTTCTGGTTAAGCTTAAACAATTTAGCCCTTCCGACTTCCCTTGTTTTAATTACAATTTCTCTTTTTTCAAAAACCGGAAAAATCCTGTGCAAAGTGCTCCAGCTGATTCCTGAATTTTCAGCAAGGTCAGTTAAAGTGTAATCAAATTCCCTTCCAGAAATCAGGAACTCCAAAAGCCTTGTGTGTGGATTATCGCCTAAAAACTCCAAAAACACATTAACCATAATTTCACTCCAAAAACATAATTAATGCAACAAATATTTAAATCTTCTGCTTTGGGATATTAATATTCCATAATAGCAATAAAACTGCTTTTAACTGTTTTTAAAGATTATTTGAGTGTGCCAAACAATGTTGAATTTATCAAGAACTTCATTTTGAGGAAATTAATTAACCTTGGAAAAATTGGCGGGGCGCACATTTCTGTTTTTAATTTAAATAAAGGCCTGCCTAATCACATAAGAGGCAACAAGAAAGGGCAAAAAGAAATAAAAGAAGCAATCAAAGAATTAATTAACGAAAACCTGTTATTGTCAAAACCTTCAACAGGAGAACAGCATATTTCAATTAACCCAAGAAAAATCAGGGAAATAAAAGAATTCCTGAAGCTATGACGCCCAAAAAGGATTTAAAGAAGTAAAACATTCATTTAATGAAATGAATCAGAACTCCTTGATTATATTGGCAATCTTCATTGCATGCGTGTTTTCTGTTTACTCACTGCATATAAATTACCCTTTGCCTTATCATTCAGAAGAATTTGACCATGAAATCATGGCAAAAGAAACAGCAAAAACAGGGAAAATTACTGCAGGAACAAACTGGGAAATAGGCTTTTCAGTATTTTTTGGGATAATAAACTCGCTTTTATTCAATAAT
The DNA here is from genome assembly GCA_018829335.1 of Microcaldota archaeon. GTDB lineage: Archaea > Iainarchaeota > Iainarchaeia > Iainarchaeales > 1-14-0-10-31-34 > 1-14-0-10-31-34. Next base: position 21,959 of record JAHJUD010000009.1, read on the forward strand.
TTAATTGATTTTCTGGTTTTTATTCCAATTTTGTTTGCTTTAATGATTTCGTTTTCTTCTTTTCTTTTAGGAAGGCATTTATTCAAAAACAATCTGGCAGGAATGCTTTTTGCGCTTTTTGCTTTAATGATTCCAAGCAATCCAGGCATAATGGGCTTAATGTTTGCTGTACCAAACTCAATGGCTTTAGCATTAACTCCGATGCTTTTATTCTTGTTTTTGAAAGGCACAACACACAAAAAAAGCGCATTATTGTTCATAATTTTGTTTGCTTTTACTACAATAGTTCATCCTGCGTTTACATTAATACTTATTCCAATTATTGGATTTTACCTGTTAATCAACCCAAAACTTTTTGAAAGAAACCAGTTCAAAATAGCAGTGGGAATAATTGCATTAATTTTGCTGCTGCCGTTTTTTGCTTCAAGAATTGGATTAGAACAAGTGAATTTAACTCATAACACTTTAACTTCAATTTCAAAAAACCTAAGTAAAGTTCTGGTATGGGAATCAATAACACAATCCAATCCAAAATTTTATTTAACAGACTTTTTAGGCCACTATATTCTGTTTCTTGCAGGAATAGGCTTTGGCTTAATGCTAATGCTAAGGCTTTTAATTGAAGTAAAACGAAGAAAAGGAAAAACCTCTGAAATGGAAAAAGATTTCATTGTATCAAAACACCAGATAATTCTTCCAATTGCATTAATTATTTTAGGCTTTCTTTACATGCATTTTAACCTGAAAAATTATACTTTTATTGTACCATATGAAAGAATGTACCTTGAATTAATGCTTTTCTTTTTATTAAATGCTGCTTCAGGAGTGTTTCTTTTATGGAAAATTCTCTCCAAGAAAACCAGCCAGGAAATGCTTAAGCCTTTATCAATAGGATTTATTGTATTAATTCTTTTCCTGCTTTTAACTGTGCCTTTTTCACAGCAAAAAGAATTATACAAAAACATTGAAGTAACAGGAATTCCGGCGGTTTCATGGATTCAAGAAAACACAAAAAAAGATTCTTCTTTTATTGCATTGCCAAAGCATTCTCTTGCAATAAAGGCTTTCACTGAAAGAAAAATTTTTGCTTCACCTTCAACCAGGGCAGGAATTCCAGACGACTATGGAATGGAAAGCTTTTTTATGAAAAACTGCCCTGAAAAAAAAGAAACAATAGAAAAAACAAAAGCAGAATATATTTTCAGCGAAAAAGAAATTTCCTGTGATTCATTTGAAAAAATATATGACAAAAAAGAATACAAAATTTACCTTGTTTCATAATTTTAAAACAAATTTTTTTTTGCTGCCTTTTTTATTCTTTGTGCTTTTTTCTTTTTCTTCTTTTTCAAGATTCTCTTTTTTGTTGTTTTCAAATTCATCTCTTTCATTATCCAGCCTGGCTGACTTTTTTTTCTGGATTTTTGACTCAAAGTATTTCTGGAAAGAATAAACAAAAAACAATTCAAGCGCAATCAAAACAATAAAACCTAAAATTCCAAAAAACTTGTTTGAAAACAATGCCAGGAAAAAGAAAATCACTGCAATAATAATGCTTAACCCTGTTCCATAATTAGGTTTTACAACAAAAAAGTCAGATAAGTCAAAGCAATGCCTTTTGCATTTAGAGAAAGCATAAGATGAAGCAATAAAAGCCAAAAGCAGTAAAACAGGAATAAGAAAAGGGTTTGTCTGTTCAGGAGAGCCAAAAAAGAATTCAGCTGCAAGGAAAACAAAAGAATAAGCTTCTTCTTCCTCTGAAATAACCTTAAAAGAAGTCTTAAATTCAGCTGACTTAACTAAAGCCAGAACCTGATAGGTTCCTAATTCATCTGTAATAAAGCTTACACTTCCTTCAGGCCCTGTAAAAAAATCAAATGATTTTCCGCTGGGAGAAACAACAGTTATTTTTTCTTCTGTTATTGGCCCAAAAACAGAATGATAAAGAACAATTTTCTGCAGCTGGCCTAAAACAAGCTTTTCCCGCATTACATCTAAAACAAAATCTTCTTTTACTGTATCCCCTGAAACCAAAACAAAGTTTCTTGCAGGGCATCCTTCATCTATTGTTCCATCCAAATCATCATCAACTGCATTATAACATTTTTCAACCAAATAAGAATAAAGATTAACTGAAACAATATTGTTTGATTCATCATCTTCAAAAACTTTTTTTGTTGAATCAAGTTCAGCAAAAACACTGCCGTTAATTTCTTCAGAGAAATCAACTGAAAGCAAAACTTTTTCTTTTTTTCCGCTTGCAAGAGAAAAACCTGAAACTGAATTAATAACCATTTTCTTGTTTTCTTTGGTGTAATAATACAACTCAAGAGAAAAATCCTCTGCTTCAAGCAGGCCCTGGTTTTCCATTTCCAGTTCCAAAAGAACCAAATTGCCTAACCTCACTGAAAGGTCATTGACCGGCTTAAAATAATTGACTCTTAAGTCTGCCTGACTTGAAACAACAAAAAATATTTTCCTGCAGTTTTCAGAGTCAATTTCAGAAGAATTCTCTGAAAAAGAAATGCAGACATCATAACCTTTATTGCCTGTCAAGCCTGCAGGAAGAACATAATCATATTCAACTGTAACAGAAGAAAGATCATCAAAATTAAGCTTTGAGTCAGCAAAAAAAACCTGTTTAATTCCGGCAAATTCTTTAAGGTTCTGCAATTCTATTCCTGCTTTAAGATTTGAAACCTTAACTGAATCAACTATCTGGTTTGAAAGTGAATCCCTTAAAACAACAAAAAAGTCAGATGAATCCACAAAACCATTGTTTTTTATTTTTGCGGTCAGCTTTACTTTAGCTCCAGGGGAAACAATTTCCCTGTCAGCATCAAGCTCGCTTATTTTCAGGTTAACAGAATCACTGTATTTTAGCAGAATTGATTCTTTTTGGTTGTTTGATTCATCTGATTCAGCAAAAGAATTCTGAAAATCAATTAAAGCAATTACTTTGTTTTCAGTCCCAGAAAAAACAGCTGAAGGAATACTAAAAGAAAAAGTTTTTGTTTCTCCTGGTTCAATTGAAGTTATCTTATCAGAAAAAATAATGTTTTTTTCTTTTGCTTCATTCAAAAAGAAATCAATTCCAACCTGAGGCGAAACAAATTTTCCGTTATTTTTTATTTTAACAACAGCATTTGATTCTGTTTCCCCTGCAAGCAGGTTTTCTTCAAAATAAAAATCTTCTAAAACCAAATCAAATCCTTCATCAATTATTCCGTTGTCATTGTCGTCAATTCCATTGTCTTCTTCTTTTGAGGCAATCTTTACTGCAAAAGAACTAAAATCATTTGATACATCTGCGTCATTGTCTTTGCCATAACAGTCTGAAGTAAAAGTCAACTCAAATTCTCCTGAATCAAAACCCAAAAGCTTTGGATTAAAATAAAATCCTGAATCATCTTTTCCTGAAAGCTTTCTTGAATAAAGAGATGAAAGGTAATTTTCAGGAAGCTTTTTTGCTTTTCCTTCAACAACCCAAAAATAAGAAAAAGAGCTTCCAAAAGAGTCAACGAACTCCAAAAAAGAAAGCTGTTTTTTTTCAGCTGAATTTCCTGCTTTAGCTGAAAACACCAAAAACAATTCATTGTTTTTCTTTTTGTCTGAAACATACACGCAAAATTCCTTGTCGTTAAATTCCTTAAAATAGTCTTTTTCTTCTCCAAAAAGTACCTTAACATCAAAAGGCACAACAAAAAAATCCGGAACCTGGGATAAATCAAACCTGAATTTTTTTATTCCTGAAACAGGGTCAGCCAAAGGAAACATTTTTTCCCCTGAAGAAAGAACAATAAAATCCCCTAATTCAACTGAATAATCTGCCTTGCATTCTTCATCTATTATTCCATCCAAATCATCATCAATGTTGTTAAAGCATTTTTCAGCCAAAACAGTATTCCCTGAAACCACATTAAAAGAAAAAGTACTTGAATTATTGCTTTTAGAGGCTTCACCCAAAGAATTAACTTTGTCAATTGACACAGAAAGTTCTGTTTTTCCGCTAAAATCAGAAGAAGAAACAAAAAAAGAAATGGTTTTTTCTTTTCCTGCATTCAAGCCATAGACAATCCTTGACTCAATTGAATTTCCTTTTCCATCAAGAACTGAAACCAGAAAAGAATCTAAAACATCAGTTAATCCGTTGTTTTTTATTTTTACAACCAAAGGAAGCAAATCTCCTTGATTAACTGAATTCAAATGATCAACTGAAACAACAAACAAGTCAGGAAATTCTGAAGAAGCATTTAAAACAATTTTTTTCTGGAAACTGTTATTGTTTTCATTTTGTTCTATAACATCAAAACCTGAATCAACGACTGCTTCAAGAATATATTCTCCTGGAGCAAGAAAAGAAGAGTCAAAAACAAATTCAACTTTATCAGAGGCACCTTCTTTTAATTGCTGCAGTTGTTTTTCGCCAATAAAGGTTTTGCCTGAAGCAGAATTAAAATACAATGAAACATTAAAAAAAGAAGAATCCTTTAATCCGGAATTTGAAACAAAAACTTTTACGGGAATTTTCTGGCCTACAGAGCTTTCAGGAAAATCAACTGAAGAAACAGAAAGCTCTGGATTATTTGAATTAATTTTTATTGCGCCGACTTTTGTCTGAAAAACAGCAGACTTTCCTAAAGAATCAAACAAAATTACATGCAAAGTATAAGAGCCGTCTTTTGCATCAGAAGAAATCCCGCAGACATCCTCAATTAAATCAGAACCTGAAGTTCTTTTGCAGGAATTGCCTGAATAAGTGTTTGTTACAGTCCAGCCCATTCCCTTGACTATTCTTGAACAGACATAATCAGACAAGTCATTGTCTTTGTATATATGGATTGCATAAGCTGAAGGGCAAGAATATTTGTAATTGAATTCCACTGGAATTTTTTCTCCAGGAGAAAAAACATTATCATAAACAGAAAGAATTCTTAAAGGCGCATTAGGGTTTGATTCAGGAACAGAAACTAACGCAAAAGCTGAATTAAATAAAAGCAGAAAACACAAAACCAACAAACCATAAAATTTCATTTAATCACTTAATATTTGTTTTATCCTTTAATAAACTTTTCATTTAATCTCCTGTTTTTGCCTTAATTCAAAGATATTTTGTTCAATCTGGTCAAGCTGTCTTTTATAGTCATCAAACTGTTCATTGTAAACTTCCCTTGAAATCAACTGCTGATTAAAATAATCTTCTTGAAGCTTTTTCATTAAAATCAAAAGCTTTTTCCTTTTTCTTGTAAGCAAAGTTCTTTTAACAAAAATTCTTCCTTCCTTGAATGAAACAAAAAAAACATAAACAATAAATAAAACAGGAAAAACATAAACTATTGCATTTTGCGCAATATAAAAATATAAGTAACCTTTTGGCTCAAAATCAAAGGAACTGCTTCCTGTGTTGCCATAATTGTCTTCTGCAAAAACATTCACATAAAATATTTCTGCATTAAGGTCTGTTGTATTGATTACAACAGAATAAAGCCCTGAAGAAATTTCCTCTAATTCAGTTCTCTGGTTATTGAATTCAGCCCAGACTTTAATGCCTGAAGCAGAAAAATCATCACTATAAACAGGCCTGATTTTTAAATCCAAAGGCTTGCCGAAATTAAATTCTTTTATTGCAGGCGAAACAAGCTGTAACTGCAATGGAACTTTTCTTATTTCAAAAGAAACAATATTGCTTCCGCCGTCTTTTTCTTCTCCAGGAGAAAAAGCAGTAACCATCAAAGCCCATTGTTTTACTTCAGCATCAATAGGGATTTCAACTTCCTCAAAAAAATAAACTCCGTTTGCTTCAAAATAAAGCCTTTTCTTATTTCCCTGAAAATCCCAAAAATACACTTCAGCGTTATCAACATCTTTTCCTGCATCAGTTATTTTTATTCTTACATCAAATTTTTGCGTCCTAAAATAAGAAGAACTTGAAGGATTAATGAAATCAACCCTTAAGTATTCGCATTCAACAGAAGAATTCACATAAAACTCAAGCTCTTTTTCTGATTCATCATCTGAAACAAAAACTTTCCATTGGCCTGCAGGGTCAATGCAAGGAATAAAATAATTAAAAGAAAAAAAACCGTTTACATCAGGCTGAACAATTGAATTCAAAACTTTTTTTTCTCCGGGGGCTGCAATAAAAGCCAAATTGACTTTTCCTGAAGAAAAACCATTAAAGTCAATGAACTCTCCTTTAGAATAAGTTCCTTTAACTGAACCCACTTCCAGAGAAAAAGCAAAAGAAAGCAGTAAAACAAAGAAAACCAAAAACAATAATTTTTTCATTTCATCAGCTCCACAAATCATCTTCTCTTCCTTTTTTTTTCTCTGTTCTTTTTTTTGGTTTAGTTTCTTTTTCCGGCAACTTTTTTCCAGAAAGCTCTTTTTCAGGGAATTCTGTTTTCTCTTCTTTTTTTTTCACTGAAAAAAGCCCTGGCATTTCCTCTTCTTCGAAAGAATTTTTTTCTCCTGAAATCTTAAACATTGAAGCAGTTTCAACATCATCAAAAGAAACCTTTTTTTCTCCAAAAACCTCTTCTTCGTCTACTTCAATTCCTTTTTCTTCTGAAGCCTTTTTGAATGCATCAATCGCAGAATCAATGTCTCTTAATTCAGAACTATACTTTGAAAGCAAAGAATAATATTGTTCACTGCTCATTGCACCTAAATTAAAGTATTTTTCCTGCAAATCTCCTTTAAGCCTTTCAAGCTCTTTTTTTCTTTTTGCCAAAGAATTAAGCGTATTCAGCCTTTTCCTTACAACAATAATCACAATAATAATAAAAATAAAGGCAAAAATCACTGAAAGAAAAAGCAAAGGGTTTTCCCTGAAATAATACTCTAAAGTAAGCTCTCCTGTAACTTCAAACAATCTATCAAAATAAACTTTGTTTCCAAAAGCGTCTGTTGCCTGAACCTCTAAAAGAAGCTGTCTTGCCTCAGACAAATCCTCGTTTTTCACAACATAAGAAAAATAAAATACTCCAGGTTCTTTTTCATTGCTTGAAATTTCTTTATTGTTTATTTTAACTGAAATCTTGGGCTTGCTTAAAGCATTTCCATTTTCATAATTCAGTTTAAGCCTGAAATTCAGTTCTTCTCCTAAAGCAGCAGTCTGTTTTTGCGGTTCAACCAAAACAGCATTAATTTTTGCTTCATCTACAGTAATTCCCATTTCAGTTGAGCCGCCATATTTCACTGAACCAATTGTTTTTTTTGCATTAACAAGAATTTTTTGTTCTCCTAAAGGGAAATCAAAAGGCAGAGAATAAGACAAAGAATATTTTCCTTTAGAAACCATTTTCAAAGCAACTTCTTTTCCATCAGGAAACAATGCATTGACTTCAGCGTCTTCAACCGGAATTTCATCAAAAAGCACGTCAAACAAAATCCTTATTTCTGAACCCCTGCTGTAAAGCTTTTGATAAGAATCAGGCAAAACCACATCCATGAAAATTGTTCCTGCTTCCCTGCTTACAACAACAGTTTTTTCAAGCAATCCCTCGTTTTCAAACCCGTCTTTTCCTGAAACAATAAAATGCCAGTTTCCTTCAGGATAAATTAAGCTGGTTCTCTGATCCAAAGAAAAAAATCCGTTCTTGTCTGATTTAGTTTTTGATTCAAAAACAGCCTGGTTTTTGTTTAAAGCAGTAATCGTAATAACAGTTGAAACAGGATTTCCCCTTTTAAGCAAGAATCCCTCAAAATGAATTATGTCGCCTAATACAAAATTGTTTTTGTCAATTAAAAAATCAAGTGAAAGCTCAGGGTTTATTTCAACAATAAAATTGTGTGTTTTGCTTACACCCAACTTTTCAGCTGAAATCTCTGAAGCATAATTGTTTTTAGAGGTAAGTTCAGAGACAAGAAAACTTACAGCATAAATTCCGTCATTTGCTTTTTCGTCTGAATGATTGCCATCATCATACATTGGAATATCTCCTGCAAAAGTTTTGACTCTTACATTAGCCTGTTTTGCAATAACCCCGTCAGCTTTTATTTTAGCCTTAAAAGTTATTTGATCCCCTCTCAAAAAAACGTTTTCATCTAAAGGCGAAAGCAATTCAATGGTTAATTCAGTTGGCGCACAATCTGCATCACAATTAGAAAAATCTTCTCCTGACTCACAAATATGGTTTCCGCAACAATAATACTTTATCTGTGCCCTGCACAAGCCAGTCAGACAGCTGTATTCCTGGCATAAAGCATTTGGCACATTGCCAGAGCATTCACCGCAATCAGAAGCACAAGTGCATTTGTCTTCTCCTGAATCACAAATGCCGTCATTGTCGCATAATGCAAAATTCAGTTGATTCCATTGTTCAGCCAAAGAAAAAGGCACAAAACACACAAAAAAAATTAACAAAACCAAAAACAATTTTTTAATCATGCAATTTCACCACAAAATATCGTCTTGTTTCTTCTGAATCTTGATTTTTTCAAGCTTTATTCCTTTAGAGGTAATTGAATAAGGAACTAAATTCTTTGAATGGTCACAGCATCTCATTTTCAGTATTTCCATTGCCCTTTTCCTTGAATTGCCTATTTTTACATTATAAAGCACTATTACCCCGTCTCCAAGAAATTCTTCTATTCCTGTCCTGGAATAAATTCCAGGGTCTTGTTCTGTTTCGGAAATAATGTAATTCACTGAATCATACTGGTTTAATGAATCAAACATATGCTTGATATAATAACGGTAATTTTCTGAATTTCCCATAAAAGCAACATTTAATGCAGACAAAGAATCAACTGCAATCTTGTCTGGAACAAAAGGCAGTTCTAATTGTTCAACCTGAACCAATAAAGCCCTTCTCTGTTTCATTAAAGAAGCTTCAACGCTTCTTGCAATCTTAAAAGGATTAATTTTCAGCATTGCAAAGCTTTCTTCTTTTTCAAATCTTTCTAAATCCCAGCCATAATTGTTTTTCATATGCCTTTTCAGCTTTTCAGCTGACTCTTCAAACAAAATATAAACAGCTTTTTCGCCCTGCAATAAGCCATGATAAATTGACTGCAGGCAGAAAGTGCTTTTACCTGTTCCGCATCCGCCTGAAACCAGAATAGTAGAGCCTCTTTCAATTCCATGGGCTGCCAGATTCTCATCAAAAGAGTCAACCCTTACAGGCAGAAACTCCATTTTTTCTTTTTTCCTTAATTTCCTGTCCTTCATATCCTCTAATTCTTCTTCTTCAATGCTTCCAGGCTCAATCTCTTCTTTTCCTGCAAACTTAATTCCAAACGGCATTTTTACACCTTTACATAGGATTTCACATTAACTTATATAAAAAGCTTTCCTTTTGGAATACAAAAAATATATAATTATTATATACTCAGTTAAAACCAAATAATATTAATTGATTGCAGATTATATTTTTTGAATGTCTGGAGTTCGCAGTAATCCTTCTTTACGCCCAAAAATTAACAGCCTTACACGTTCTCTTCAAAGAAAAGGGTTTTTTGTTAAAAAACCTTTAAGTTCTTCTAAAGCCCAAGCAATAAAAATTCTTTTAATGGTTTATCCTGGAATCCCTAATAAAATGATTAAATCAAAACTTGAAGAATTTGGAATAAGAGATATACCTGCAGGGCAGGTCAGGCTTGAAAGATTCAGGTTAATAAGAAAAGGAAAAATTTTTGTAGGCAAACACAGCAAATTTAACACTCTTGAAGCAAGAATAAGAAAAGAATTAATTAAAAGCAAAGGAACAAAAACTTTTGCTGAAATTGCAAGAGAAACTAATGCGAGCAGAGGTCATGTAATGGATGTAAAGACAAAAATGAAAAAAGAAAGCAAAGAACTTGAAAAACAAGGCCTGAAAGGATTTGATGTAAAGTTAAGGGACGAAAGAAAAGACTTTAAAGGAAAAAGCAGTAAATAAAAAAATTATGCTGCAGCTTTTGTGTTATTTTCATTGGCTAAAATTTCTTCTCTTGAAATCCTTAGTCTTCCAATTCGTACTTTTCCTATTCCAAATCCTTTGTAATTAGAACCTGTTATTCTTCCTTTTTTGTCAATAAAAATATACTTGTGCTTCAGCACATAATCCCTGAAATTAGAATCATTTTTTGACTGATTGTGTAAATCGCCAATTAAATCCCTGGTTGCCTTTCTGACTTCTTTAGAAGCACTTTTGTACAGGCCAGCAACCCCTAACGCAATAGCTGAAGTACCAATCAGCGAAACTAAATCAGGATTCACAGCAACAAGAATGCCTGAAAGAGAACCAACCCCTGCAGCTGTGCCAGTAACTTTAGCCCTATATCTTCTCTCATCCTTTATTTTTACTATTCGTTTAGCTGTTTCTCTGCTAATGCCTCCCTTGTATCTTTCCCTTTTCTTAAAAGGATTCCATCTCTTTTTTGGTTTACTCAAACTAGCAGGTTTTTTAGGCATAAAATATTTTACAACTCCAACATATATAAAACTATAGGTTAAAATCAAAGAAAAAACAGCAGAACATACAAAAGCATGGTGTAAGCAATAATCACCCTAAATCGTTTATGTATAAGAAAAGGCATGAGTACAACAAAAAACCCAAACAAAAATAATGCCTGCTTGTCCATCTATTTTTTTAGCTGCGAATTTTTTTTAAATATTCTGCTGGCAGCCTTCAGCAACTGAATAATTTAGCAAATTAACCCAAAACATTTAAATTGTTTAATGGCTAATAGTATTTTATGCAGGAAACTATTACTATCCCAAAAAAAGAATATGTTCGCCTTAAAAGGCAGGGTAACATAGACATGGAATTTTTAAGGGAATTAGTCCAAAGCCTTTTTGACATTAAGTCTGGCAAAGTTAAACAGGTTCGCTGATTATTCCATTATTTTTTCTATTTCTTTTTTGTATGCGTCCAGTAAAAGCATTATTGAATTAATTATTTTTTGCTGTTCTTTTTTGTTGCTTAAATTCACCACATAAACGCTTTGAATGTTTTCATAAATTAAGTAATAAATTCTGTATTTCTTGAATTTTTTTTCCCTAAACCATTTTACGCTTAAAGGTTTTCCTACAAAAGGGTTTTCTGCCATAAACTAAAACTAGTTATTAAACAATTCCTCTTATTAAATTTGCTTTGCCTAGTTTTTGAATGGACATAGAAAAAGTCAAAGTTGACGGAAAAGAAATAATCCTTGTAGGAACTGCCCATATTTCTGATAAAAGTGTTGACTTAGTAAAAGAAACAATTGAAAAAGAAAAACCTGATTCAGTTGGAATTGAACTGGATTATGCAAGATTCAAACAGCTTGAATCAGGAAACAAATGGCAGGAAACAAATGTTTCGCATATAGTTAAAACAGGCAAAACATACCTTTTCTTGATTAATTTAATGCTTTCAAACATGCAGAGAAAATTAGGCAAAGAACTTGGAATAAAGCCTGGCGCAGAAATGCTTGAAGCATTTAATATAGCAAAAGAAAAAGGACTGGTAGTTGAACTGCTTGACAGGGATGTTCAGGTAACTTTGAAAAGGGCTTTAGCTTTTACCGGCTTAAAAGAAAAAATCAAAATATTAATGCATATTGTTTCAGGTTTTTTTTCTGAACAAGAACAATTAACAAAAGAAAAAGTTGAATCATTAAAACAAAAAGATGTAATGACTGAATTAATGAATGAACTTGCAAGAACTGCCCCTACAATAAAAAAAGTCCTTGTAGATGAAAGAGACTTGTATATTGCCAACAGGATTCTTGAATCTAAATCAAAAAAAATTGTTGCGGTAGTCGGAGCAGGACATTTGGAAGGAATAAAAACTGCGTTAATGAAAGAAAGAATTGATTTAAGGCCTTTAAAGATTGTGCCAAAAAAGAAATCAATTTTAGGAACTGTATTAAAATATTCTATTCCTGCAGTTTTTATTGTTTTTTTGGTTTATGCTTTTTACAATAAAGGCGTTAATGCTTCAATTGAATTAATTTTTTTGTGGTTTATTATTACAGGAGTTTTTTCTGCTTTAGGCGCATTACTTGCAAGAGCTCATCCGGTTTCAATTATTGTTGCATTTCTTGCAGCGCCTTTTACTACTTTGCATCCTGCTTTGGCTGCAGGATGGTTTGCCGGCGCAGCAGAAATCAAATTTAATTCCCCTAAAGTAAAAGACTTTGAAAATTTGAATCAATTGGATTCAGTTGGAAGCTTTTATTCAAATAAAGTCACAAAAATTCTTTTGGTTACTGCTTTCACAAACATTGGCGCAACAATCGGAGTAATAATTGCCCTGCCTTATATTTTGAGTATTTTAGCATAAAAAAAGAATTACTTTTTTTTCTTTATTTTGTAACTTTGTCTTCTTTGTTTTTTACGTTCGTCAGGAACTGCTTTTGGCAAATTTGTTATGCTATTAATTCTCGGATAACCCAATCCTGCAGGAACTTCATGCCCCATTAAAAAATCCCATGTATTAACATGTAGCCAAGGGGCTTTTTTTTCCTTCCTTCTTGTTCTATGTCTTCTTTCTGGAAGGATTTGTCCTGTATCAAAATAATAAACATCTTTTCCTTGTTTTCCTGAAGTTACTGTGTAAAGCCTTTTTTTGGGTTTTTTTAGAGCAGGTTTCTTTAGAACATGCTTTTTTGGATTCGGTTTTCTTGCAGGCATACAAGCATTACGCAATACACTTATTTATTTCTTTCTAGAGTTTACCGCATTTCCTGCACTGGTCTTTTACTCTTTCCACTGCAATTTCTCTTGCAACATGCCTTGGATATTCTTCCTGTTCTTTTGCCTGCTTCAAAACCAACTCAGTATTTTTTTCTATTTTTTCTTTTACTAGCTCAAACATTTCTTTTTCTGTTCCGCCAAGGTATTCAACATAAGAAGAAATTACTCCTCCGGCGTTTGCAACAAAATCCGGAATAACCCAAGTTCCTTTTTCGTGCAGTCTTCTTTCAATATGGTTTCTCATAGGAATATTGCTTCCTTCAACAATCAGTTTAGCCTGAACTTTTTCTACATTAGAAGAATTAATTACATTTGGTATTGCGGCAGTAATTATTACATCTACTGGCAGTTCAAATAATTCTTTATCGTAAAGTTTTTGTGCGTCAGGATACTTGAATGGCGTTCCCTTTTCTTTTGTTACCTTTACAAGCCTTTCATAATCTAATCCTTCAGGATTATAGATTGTGCCGTTAATGTCTGAAACTGCATGAACTGTTGCGCCTTCTTCATGCAAAAATTTTGCAACAAAAGAACCAACATTTCCAAATCCTTCAATTGCAATTTTTGCTGTCTTTAAATCAATTCCTGCATATTCTGCTCCAATTTTTGCTGCAAGAAAAACACCATATCCTGTAGAGCCTAATTCATGTGGAAGCCCTCCTAATTCTTTTGGTTTTCCTGTAACAGACTTCATATTTGAGTTTGTTTCAGCATAAATTCTCATTTCTTTTTCGCCCATGTTAATGTCTGGTGCCGCAACATACTCGTTTGGTGAAACGCATTTTAATGCTTCAGCAAAAGCTTTTACAATATCTTCTTTTGCTTTAGGAGTAATTTTTCTTGGATCAGCAACAATTCCGGATTTTGCTCCCCCAAAAGGCAGTTCAGCCAAAGAATTCTTTAAAGTCATTGCCCTTGCAAGATTTTGGACTTCTTCTACTGTAACAGTTGGAGTCATTCTTATTCCGCCTTTGCCTGGCCCAAAAGCCGTGTTGTCAATTACAACAAAGCCTTTCATGCCATGTTTTGCATGATAAACTTCAACAACTTTTTCCGGACCAATTTCATCGTATTCTAACATAAAAAAACTACCCCCAAAAATTCATAAAAATTATGAAAACTAAAAAAACAAGGAACAAAAAGATTTAAAAAACAGTTTCCCTGAATCTCCTGCCTGTTATTTTAATATTTTGCCTGTTTTCATATACCATAAAAACAGGTCGAGTTCTCCTTGCAATAAATTTAATTTTTTTGCAAGCTTTTCAAGTTTTTTTTCTAATGTAAAATAGTTTTTTTCATTTAATTTTTGTTTTTTTCCTTTAATCAGGTTGTTTTCAACGCATAAATTAAACACGTGCTTGTCTATTATTGCATAATTTAAGTTGCCTGTATTCCTCAGAAAATGGCTTGCTTCTTTTAACCCAAATCCTTTAATGTTTTTTACAAGGAAATTCCTTTTCTCTTTTTTAGGCATTGAATTCATTAATTCTTTTAAGCCGTAAAATTTTCTTGCAGAACAAATAAAGTTTGCCCTGCGGTTGTAGAAACGAGAGCCTGCTTTTTTTAGTTCTAAAGCCAGATTTTTTTCTGGAAGCAACAAAAACTTTTTTGCACTAACTTTCTTCTGAACCCTTAATCCCATTTCAGCTGAAGTGTTTGCAGTCAGAATGCAGAAACATAACTCTGAAAACCATTCTTCTTCTGTTTTTGAATCAAAGTCAAGGAATTCTTTTATGCGTTCTTTTGCTTTAACACCAGTCTCTGATTTCATTAAAGCTTTTATTTCTGATTCAAGTTTACGCATAATAAAAAAAGAAATGAAAAAGATTAAATAAGCTTTAATTTCCGTAAATTTTGTAAAGCCAGCCAACAATTTGCTCGTTTACTCCTAGAAGTTTTAGTTCTTCAGGGCTTAATTTTCCAGTTAACTCTTTGACGTAGTCTGATAGTCGAGACACATTCAAATAATCAAAGTATTCTTTTTTCCATTCTTTTTCAGGGTAATTTTTTTTAATGTAATCAACAACATCACCTTGTCCTTTCAGATAACTTACAGTTTTTGCATCCGCCTTTGTTAAACTAGCAGTCAGTTCATCAGCACTTTTTTCAGGTGCTTTCTGTTTTTTAACCACTGTTTTTTTTGTTTCAGGAAACGGAAATCTTTCGCTGAATGAAACCTCTCTTGTGATGTTTCCGTCTTTGTCAAAAAACAACTGGACTTTTGTGGAAATCTTTGCAGAACTTCCTGTAGGGACTGCTTCCTGCGAAGCAGGATCCATTTTTACTCCTGAAACATTTCCTGCCTGAAACAATACAAGTTTTTTTGTTCTTCCGTCAAAAACATAAATTCTTTCTGAAAGCTTTTCTGCTGAAGGGAAATAAAATCTTCCTTCAAGGTTTGGATTATGTTTTAATCCTGCACCTGAAATAGTTTCTTCTAAAAGGTTTTCAGGCATTTTCTTGTATTTTGAGTAAACATTGTAGTTAAACGAAACTCCTTCAAATGGCCGCACTCTGTTAAGAGAAAAAGCAGTTGAAGAAAGCTGTTTGCTGATTACAGTGCTTTGCTGTTCTGAAATTTTTTGCCCTGTTCTCCAACGATGAATTAATGCATTAGGGGTATTTAATGAAATTCTTTCCAAAAGCAAATCTCCACCCATGTTCCAATATCTTGTTACATTTCTTGCAATGCCTTGTTTTCTTATTCTCTGCCTCTGCACTATTGCGCCTTCTCCTTTAAGGAGTTTTGGATTGAACGAAATAACATTTGAACTGCTTGGAGTGGAAGTTTTTTTTAAGACAGCAGGCTTTGAAGTTCCAGCAACTTTTCTTATAAGTAACTTTATTTCACTTGCCAAAGGATACACTGCAAGCTTTTGCCCTCTTTCAGCAGGAACAAGCTTTTTTGAAGGCTTCGCTCGAGGAACAGCACGAAGTTCACCTCTTTTTTTACTCCAAGGCAGTTTCATAGACCAATATTGTTTTCTTTCTTTAAAAACTTTTCAGTTCAGCTAATTTTTGAACCAGAAGGAATTTCTTTGTCTGTGGTAAGCAATACAACTTTCCCGTTTTCTTCTGCTGCCAAAAGCATTCCTTCAGATAAAATTCCGCCTAATTTTTTTGGTTCAAGGTTTGCAACAATAATTAGTGTTTTTCCCTGTAATTCTTCAGGAGAATAATATTCCCTTAAGCCTGCAACTAAAGTCCTTTTTTCTTTTCCGACTTCAATTGTTAATTTATACAGTTTGTCTTTTCCTTCAATGTTTTGCACTTCAATGATTTTTGCTGTCCTTAAATCAAGCTTTAAAAAATCGTCAAAAGAAATTTTTTCTTTGTCCATTAAACTTCACCAAATAATTTTAGAAAGCTAATTCTTAAAAATACAGTCCAGACTTAAACTGTGTGTTTTGTCAGTTTTCTTTTTTGAGCAACCGGTTGCCTTTTCTTTCTTTGGGCAACTTGCACTTTCTTTCTTTCGGAAAAGAAAGAAAGGGCAGATTAGCTGACTTCAGTTAACCTTTTAACATTAATTTTGACTTTAGAGTTAATATCTGAAATCATTTCAGACTCTTCCAGATAACGCACTGCTCTTTTTATTTCTCTAACACTTAAATTAGTTTTTTCTGACAATAAAACCAAATCAAGTTTCCTGTCTGGCTTTATTTCACGAAAAACTTTCAGGTAATTAATCAAGTTCATTTAATCCCCAAATTCTGCGATAAAAATAACGAAGAAGTTATATATAAAACTTTTGGAAAAAGTTTTATCAAAAACAACTTTTACAAAAGTTGTATCAAAATGCACAGGACAAGCCTGTGCTGCAACAAATCATTTCTCTAAACAAAAAGAATAGTATTTTTCTGCTTCAAATTCTTTTATCACTTTTAGTCCATTAAAATACGCCATTAATTTTTCTTTTGGAATGATTTCTTCTTCAGCAAAAGGAATCCCGTTTTCCTGATGCCTTGCCTTGTGTTCTTCTTCCCATGCATCAAAAAAAATGTCTGAGACTCCGATGAATCCATTGCTTACACGCATTAATTCTACAGCAGCTTTTTGCTTGTCAAAATCAGGAATATGATGGAAAACAAAATTCATTAAACTTAAATCAAAAAAATTATCTCCTTTAGGGATTTCAGTCACAGAAGAAACAATTGAATGTGCAGAAGAAAGTTTTGTTTTTAATTTTTCAAGTTTCTTCCAGTAAAGACTTTCATTTTGTTCAGAAGGCACAGGCAAAGAAAAATTTCCTTTGATTGTTTCGCTTAAAACTTTCTGAGATGGGTCCAATAAAAAAAGTTCTGTTTTTTCAAGTAAATCCAAAGGCATTTTTTCAAGTGCAATAAGGGAACTTAATGCACCTATAGCACAGCCTGCATCAAGAAGCCTTATTTTTTCTTTTTTTTCGAATTCATTGCATTTTTCTTCAAGATAAAAAGAAAGGCATTCAGCCACTTTTTTGTTTCCTTCAACAACAAAAGGATGTTTTCCATATGTTTCAGCAATTTTGTTGTTTAGGTTTCCGAAACGGTTAATTGAAGATTCAAGGAATTTTCTTCTTATTTCGTCTTTGCTCATTTTAATCCTAATAATTTTTTGGCTTAAAAAAGCCTTTTTTTGCAAAAAAAGTTTTTACGTGAACCATTAAAGAGCTTCTTTTGCCTGAAACTTTAACTAAATTTTTTTTCATCATTTTTCTTGCGTCTTCCAGAGAAAAAGCTTTTGGCAGTTCAATGAAAGCGTTTCCGATTTCTTCAGGAAAATGCGCATCGCTTCCTGCAGTTACAGGCAAATTATGAGCTAAAGCAAAAGCTTTGGCTTTTGAATTAAATGAATCAGAATAACAGCGTGAATTAAAGACTTCAACTGCATCAATTTTTTTAAATTCAGTTTTCAGATAAGAAAAATTGCTTCTCAAAAAATCAAACGGATGAGGCACAGTAATAAAAGCATCTTGTTCTCTTAAGGAATCAATTACTTCAAGGTAATTTCCCGGCTTAACGTACTCGTTCATAAACAAGCCGATTAATTCTCCCCCAATTTTTTTTTCGTCAAAAGTCATTATTTCTTCGCCTTGAATTACTTTAACTTTTCCTGTTCTTCCAAGAGAATTCATTTCTTTCCAGGCTCGATTAGTGTTATGGTCTGTTATTGCTATAGCCAAATCTTTTTTGTGTGCCATATGAATAATTGTTTTTGGCCTGTTAACTGAATCCCCTGAACGAAAAGAATGAATATGACAGTCAATTTTCATTTAAATCACTTAAATTTAACTAGTTTATTGCATTAAATAATATTCTTTCAGATATATAAAACCGTGCAAGTGAAAAAATGAATGAAAAAATAAGAAAAGATTTTCCATTGCTTGAAAGACAAGACAACGGGAAAAAAATAATTTACTTTGACAATGCGGCTACCTCATTAAAGCCTTTAAGCGTAATAAAAGCAGTAAATGAATATAATTCAACTGGAACTGCAAATATTCATAGAGGAGTACATAAATTAAGCGAAGAAACCTCAATTTTGTATGAAAAAGCCCATGACAAGACAGCAGAATTTTTTGGCGCAAAAAAAGAAGAATTTGTTTTTACAAAAAATGCAACAGAAGCAATTAATTCAGTAATGTATTCCCTGCTTACTTCAGATTTTTTCACCAAAGGAGACAAAATTTTACTTTCAGAAATGGAGCATCATGCAAATCTGGTTCCATGGCAATTGCTTGAAAAAAAAGGTTTAGCTGAATTAGAATTTGTTAAATTAAACGAGGATTTTACTTTAAACATGCAAGACTTTGAAGAAAAACTTGATTCAAAAACAAAATTGGTTGCCTTAACACATGCATCAAACACTATTGCAACAATTAATCCAATAAAAGAAATAGGGAAAATGGCTAAAGACAACAATTCTCTTTTTTTGGTTGACGGCGCACAAAGCGCACCGCATATGGAAATAAATTTTCCGAAATTAAACGCAGACTTTTTTGCTTTTGCAGGACACAAAATGTTAGGGCCTTCAGGAACAGGCGGATTAATTGCAAAAAAAGAACTCCTAGAAAAATTCAATCCGTTTCTTTTCGGAGGAAGCATGATTCATTCAGTTAAATTGCATGAAAGCACTTGGAATAAGATTCCGTGGAAATTTGAGGCAGGAACACCAAATATTTCAGGAATGATTGGATTAGGCAAAGCAGTTGAATACCTTAAAGAAATAGGAATGGATAAAATCAGAGACCACGAAAAAGAATTAACAAGATATGCCCTGGAAAAAGTTGCAGAAATTGCTTCAATCAAAGTTTATAATCCAAAAAACGAAGAAAAACAAGTAGGCATTTTATTGTTTGAAGCAAAAGGCATTGAAGCACACGACCTTGCAATCACTTTAGACGAATTCTCAAACATTGCAGTAAGAAGCGGAATGCACTGCGCTGAACCATTGGTAAGTTCACTTAACCCAAAAGGATTAGACAGGGCTTCATTTTATTTATATAACACAAAAGAAGAAATAGATGAATTTGCACAAGCACTTAAAACAATAACAAAAAGCTTCTTGTAAAAACTGAACGTAAACATTAAATACCCAAAAGCACTTTATTTTAGCTGAAATGGCTTTCAGTACAGAAGAATTAATTCAGATTGGATTGGTTGTAGGAATCATTATAGTCTTTGGATTAGTTGTTTACAATTACCTAAAAAGCAAAGGCGTGTTTGAAAAAAGAAAAGAAGAAAAAAAATCCCTTTCCTTTACTAAAAACAGGAAAATGCGGGGATTAGAAAAACTGATTCCAGAAAAAAAATTAAGCAGAAAGCCTACCATGACTGAAATAAAATTCGAGAACGGTTTATGGGAGCCAGAAGAAATGGAACTCAAAAAAGAAGACTTAAATAAAAAGAAAGAAGAAGCGCCATTGCTGAAAGAACAAAAAACAAAGAAAACAGAAGTTCTTCCTGCTGAAATAAAATCAAAAGGAAAATTTGCATTCAATAAAATCATTCCAGGAAAAAAAGAAGAAAAAACAGTGAAAAAACTAGAAGAAAAATCACTGGCTGGAATCATTTCAGGAAAATCAAAAACAAAAGAAAAACCAGAAGAAAAATACAGTGAAATGGGAAAAAAACTAGAAGAAAAAATAAAGGAAATGGAAGAAAAAAAGAAAGCACAAAAACCAGTGGATTTGTTTGCTTTGCCTGAAGACAAAGGAACAGGAAAAACTGCCGGAAGGAAAATAATTGAAGGAATAAAATCTGAACCAAAACTATTCAGAAGCCAAGAAGAAAAAGAAAAACACGAACAAAAATTCGTTCAAAAAATACTTGATTCAAAAGAAGATGAACTAGAATCAATAAGCAAGGCAATAGAAACCAAACCAGACGAAAAATGGAATAAAGAAAAACAAGAGACAATAAAAGCCTTAAGGAAAGAGTTTGAAGAATTTGACAAAAAAGAAGATTTATGGAAAGACAAAAAAGAAGAAAAAACATTAAAAGCAAAAGAAGTTCAAAAAAAAGAAATCGTTGAAACAAAAAAAGAAGAACCTGAAGAAAAGCAAATCAAAGAAAAAGAAACCAAAAAGAAAGAAAAGCCATTGACAGAAATTGAATCAAACGGAAAGTTTGCTTTCAGAAAAAAACACGTTGAACAAAAAAAAGAGTTAAAGAAAAACAAAGGCTTTGATGAGGAAATGAAAAAGCTTTTAGAAGAAAAAAGAAAAAAAATAAAAAAACAGAAAGGAAAAACTTTTGAACCAAAAAAAATCATGCAGGAAAAGCCTGAACCAAAAATAAAAAAAGAAGAAATTTTTATTCAACCAGAACCAAAAAAACTTGTTTTAAAAGAAAAAGAAGAAAAAATTGTTCCAACAAAACCAGAAACCCCGCAAACCACAAAAACAGGAAAATATACTTTTGAGCCGACACAAGAAGAAATAGAAATGAAAAAAAAACAGAAAAAACCAAAAAACAAAGGATTGTTTGCAAGATTTGGAATCGGAGTCAAAAAAGTTAAATTAACCAAAGAAGAAGAAGAAAAAGCACAAAAAATACTGATGGTTTTAAAAGAAAAAAAGGCAGAATATTCAAAGGAAGACATGATTGAAGCAATGAAAAACCTGGGTTACAGCGAAAAAATAACTCAAGAGGTTTTAAGGCGGTTATATGGATAAAACAAAAAAAATTGTTTTTGTTCTTTCAGTTTTCCTGCTGGTAATGTTTACAGGATGCATTCAGCTGGTAAAAAACGGTGAAGAAACAATTCAGATAAATTATTCAAAAAATGGTTCAGCATATTTTGTTCACACAATAAAAGGCCAGAAAGGAGACGCATACTTTAACTGGGAAGGAGACTGCACTAACCTTGCAAAAGGAATAATTGACGCAAACATAGGCAACTTCCAAAAACAATCATTAGAAATAAAGAATTCAGCAAACCTAACCCAAGAAGAAAAAAACGAATTAATAGAAGAAAACAATAGAAAAATAAACACTCTTCTTTCAATTAAGTCAAACATTAAATGCTCTTTAAAAGACGAGAATTCAATGGCTGTTCTGGAATACTCTTTTAATTTAACCCAAGGATTTGAAAACATCAAGCTGTTGAATAGCAATTACGATTTTTCTCTTGTAAAAACAGAAGACACAATTGATTCAAAAATAAAAGTAAATGACACAGCAGACCAAAAAACAGGAAATATTCTGACAAAAATAAGAATTTACTCTGATGCAGAAATAAAAGAAATTGAACCCAAAGAAAAATTTGAATTCACCGGCCAAACATATGACATTAACATGCTTGGAATGGACGGAAAAGACATTACAATAAAAATAAACAGAAAACAGGCAGGAACAGGAACAATACCAGATGACGGAGAAAAAAAAGACATTATTTCTCTGCTAATTGAAGGATTTACCCCTGAAAAAATAATCAGCTTGGAAAAAGAAGACCCAGTGCAATGGATTCCAGATGCATTAATTTTATTGATTCTGATAATACTTGTCGCAAAACTTGTTAAAGGAATCAAATTGCCGGAAAAAGAAGAAACCCTGCCAAAAGAACAGCAATTAGAAGAAAAAATTCTTTCAAAAGAAAAAAAAATTACTTTAAAGAAAAAAGACTTTGCTTTTATGAGACAGCAAATAAACGCAAAACCGCCTGTCAAGCAAATGTTTACTGAAGAAGAAAAAAAACAAATTAAAACAATAATAATGTCCTTAAAAGAAACCTTCAACAAATACTCAAAAGAAGAAATAAAAAAAGCAGTAATGGGAAAAGGCTATTCAGACAAAGTCGCACAAGAAGTCGCTGATTTTTTCTACCCATAAACCCTTTAATAAAGGGTTTAACCAAACGTCCAGCACAAGGCTGGACTGCATTTAAGAAAAGTTTCATCAAAACGCATGACCTTTGTTTCACTTAGTCCTGCTGTTTCGCCGTTTCAGCACCATGCATTATCTTCGCTTTCAGCTCGATAAAGCTTGCTTCGCTCTTTAACTCAAATTCCTGCTTCTTTTTTCAAAACTTCAGCTTTATCAGTTTTTTCCCAGGTAAAATCTGGATCATCTCTTCCAAAATGCCCGTAAGCTGCAGTCTTCTTATAAATCGGCCTCTTCAAATTAAGGTGCTTTAAGATTCCAGCAGGCTTTAAAGGAAAAATTTTCCTGACCAATTCACAGATTTTTTCCTCTGAAATTTTCCCTGAACCAAAAGTATCAACATGCAGGGAAACAGGATCAGGATGGCCAATAGCATAAGCTAGTTGTATTTCACATTTATCTGCAAGACCTGAAGCAACAATATTTTTTGCAATATATCTTGCCATATAAGCAGCGCTCCTGTCAACTTTGCTTGGGTCTTTACCTGAATTATGACAAACAAAACCGTTGGCAGTAAAAGTGTGGCTTTTTGGGACAAGCAAATCATATACATGAGTTAAAGAGTTTTCTATTTCTTCAACCCCAGAGTAATAATGATTCATTTTGCATAAAAGTTCCAGTTCCTTAAACTCTTTTTCTTCTCCCAACTTATTTCTGTAGATTTCTAAAAATTCTCTTAATTTTTGACAAGTTAACTCTTTTGTTGTTTTTCCTTTTTTGCTTCTTGTGAATCTTCCGATTTTTGCTTTATCTAACTGATGATCCTCTAATGAAAGCTTTTGCCACAAACTTTTGATTCTCTTTTGTTGGCGGGGTACAACAAAAAGATTTCTTTTTTCTTTTAACTTCAGGTTGTCTAAAATTTTTTGCTTTCTTGGCAGTCCAAAACCTATTTCTTCCTTAAAAATTCTGACACTTTCAGCGCCTTTAATTCTTAATGCGTAAATAATTCTTCTTGTAGTTGCCTCTCTGTCTTTGATTCTGAACACGGTTCCTATTTTATCAGTTTTTTGTATTCTTGAAATTATGCCAAAACTCAAAAGCAGTTGTTGAATTTGCTGAATCAAAGTGTAAGATGATGAAACCAATTTAATATCAGGAAAATTTTTATTTCTTCCATGAATTCGTATCCCTCCATCAGTGTCAAATAAACCTCTAATAAATGCTGCTACAACTTTCTTTGGTGCCTTAAATATTTTTTCTGGAACACTTTTCTCCCAAGATCTCCTGTAATCAAGTCCAATATGTTTCAGATAAGCTCTTAACTCAACTCCTGCAACATAAGCCCAATGCCCAAAAATCTTCCATTTGTTTCCAAAAAGTTTTTTATACAAATTCCCTAAATTTTCCTTTTGTTCTTTTTCACAAACACAAATGGCTATTGCGCCTTCCATCATACAATTACCATCGCCTATAAGTGACCCAAGCAGATAAGCATAATCTTCTGTCAGTTCTTTTGGAAAGGAAAACTTATTTTTCCTTGCTTCGGCAGTGCTCTCTTTATAGGTATAAGTAAAATCACTCAAATCAACTCTTTCTCCAAACAGCCTATTGCTTTTGTGAATAGCCACAGAATCTCCTTTCTTAAGCTGATCCATTCTTTTCCAAATATAATTTCCATTATTGTCAATAACCCTGACAGCCTGATTATTTGAGCCCTCCAAAGAATAACCATCTTCTGACCTAACAACAAGAGTTTCCATTACGCCATTGTCATACCATTCTTTTGCAGGTTCAGGATGAACATCTGTTTTAACTAGCAAGTGGTTATCCACGGTTTCTTTCATTTCTTTAATTAGCTCTAGGCCTTTGGCAGTATTAACCAAAGAGTTTCCTTCAACACAAAAAGCGCCTCCTCCATGCCTGCCTATTCCTCCATAAGTGTCAACAATAATTTTTCTTCCTGTTAAGCCTGCATCAGCATAAGGGCCTCCTCGAACAAAAGCTCCTGTTGGATTAACAAAAAATTTTGTTTCAGAGTCAATCCATTCTTTGCAGACAGGCTTAATTATTTTTTCAATTATTTTTTGCTGTAATTCCTTATAAGGAATGTTTTCATCATGCTGGGTTGAAACAACAACTGCATCAACCCTTAAAGGCTTTCCATTCTTGTCGTATTCAACTGTAACCTGGCTTTTACCGTCAGGCCTTAAAAAAGTTAATTCATTGCTTTTCCTTACTTCAGCTAATTTCATGCATAATTTATGTGCAAGACTAATAGTCAAAGGCATTAACTCTGGAGTTTCATTGCAGGCAAAACCAAACATCATTCCCTGGTCGCCGGCACCCTGCTCTTTTGTCTGGCTTGTGGTTTCATTTACGCCTAAAGCAATGTCAGGGCTTTGCTCGGTAATCTGGGTCCACACAGAACAGGTTTCATACTCTATTCCGTATTCAGATTTAGTGTAACCTATTTCTTTTATTGTTTCTCTTACCACAGAAGGAATATCAACATAAGCTTTAGTTGTAATCTCGCCAAAAACATTTACTCCGCCGTTTTTGGCTGAAGTTTCACAGGCAACCCTTGCATCAGGATCCTGCTCAAGAATTGCATCAAGAATTGCATCAGAGATTTTATCAGACATCTTGTCAGGGTGCCCTTCAGTAACAGACTCAGAAGTCAATAAAATTTTTTCAGCCATAAAAATTCCCCCATAAAGAAACAATAAAAATAATGAAAGAAGAATACATTTAAAAGAATAATTTAGAATAAAATTATTCAAATAAGAATAAAGAGAAGTGATTGCCATGCTTCCGGACTTAAGCGAGATAAAAATAAAAAGAAAAGAGCTGAATTTAACACAAGAAGAACTTTCAGAATTAAGCAAAGTCCCGCAGTCAATTATAGCAAAAATTGAAAACCATAAAATTTCCCCTTCATATGAAAGCGCAAAAAAAATTTTTGATGTTTTAGGCAAAGAAAACAAAAAAAAGCAGACTGCAAGAAATGTGATGAGCAAAAACCTTATTTCAATCAAAGAAAACGAAAAAGCAGAAAAAGCAATTTATCTGATGAACAGGCATGGAATAAGCCAGCTGCCTGTAATGAAAAAAGACATTCCAATCGGCACAATAACAGAAAAAACCCTTGTAGAAAAAATCAGTTCAGGTAAAGTAAGGAGTTCAGACAAGGCTTCAGACTTAATGCAGGAAAGCCTGCCAATAATTGAATCAAACTCTGAAATTGAAGCAGTTTCTGCCATGCTGAAATATTATTCTGCTGTATTAGTAAAAGAAAAAGACAAAATAATCGGAATAATTACAAGAACAGATGTAATCAGGAAATCCATTAACAGGAAAAACTGAAAGAAAGAAATCAAGCTGGCAGTTTAGATCGTGTGTGTGGAAAGAAGTCCTTTGCAACCTTAAGCTGTTCAAAAATATTTTTTTCTCCTGCTAATCCCTCTGCCAAAGCCGATTGAGTTCTTTCATTACTAAAACACCCTTTAGCCCAACAATGTGCTAAAAGGCGATTTAGCAACCCATTTGCTTGGCTGGAGTTATTTTCAATAAAATCTGTATAGTTTATCAAAAGGTTCATAAGTTTGTTTTTTTGAGTTATAATCCTTAATCAAACCTGATAAAGCTTTTTTTTCAGCTTCACTTAAAGGCAAAGGACGTTTAAATTTACTGCCTTTAAGCTTTTTAATGCGCCTTAAAAACATTGCTTTGTCTTCAGCAAGGCTTCTGGCTTTTTTGAGTCCATACCTAAAAATGAGTTCTCTTCTCTTTGCCCTGCCTTCTCGCGCAGCCTTTAATGCTTTCACTGTTTTCCTGATTTTTCCAAATCTTTCTGCAGTAACAGAGCCTGCTTTAATCCTGCTAGGATAATGTTTTTTAGGGCGAACTAAAACTTCGCCACTAGGACCTAAAACAGTTCCTTTAGGGTAAGTCCTTTGAACAGGTTTTTTTTGGAGGTAATTTTCCTATGTAAAAATATATGCTTTGATTATATAAAAAACTATGTGCACTTTTGTCAGATTTTTTCTTTTATCAAAATACAATTTTATTCTTTCGTTCATTGACGAAAGCAAACTTATTTATATTGTAATTTATTTAATATCATGGAGAACATGAATTTTAATTCTGACTTCAAAAATTATGATTATTATGTTAATGCAGATTTAACAGTTTATGCAGGAGAATGGGTTGCAATAATAAACAAAAAAGTTGTAGCACATGAAAAAAGCGTCAAGAAACTAATAAGCAAAGTAAAAGAAAGTTATCCAAAAATAACCCCTTTTGTTGTTAAAGTGCCTGCAAAAGAAATACTAATATGGTAATCAAATGACTCTTTCTTTCAGGTATAGAAAAGAAATTTTTAAAAACAAGCAAGCATATTTCCCTAAAATTCCAGTTTTATTGCACAATAAAGGGATTGCCTTTAAAATACTGCTGCATTGCTTGATTCAGGTGCAACAGACATTTTTATTCCAAGAGAAATTGCAGACACACTAAGCTTAAAGCTTCAGAATCCTGACACTGCGGACAGCTGGACAGGAGAATTCAAAATATGGCAGTCAAATACAGGAATTGTTGTAGGAAAAGGAAGCCAGACTTTCAGGAAAATTCTCCCATGCACTGTTCCAGATAAAGAAAGAGAAAACCAGGAAGTTGTTTTTGGAAGAAGCTTCTTTAAGTTTTTTGAAATAACATTCAACGAAAACAAGAAAACAACAAAATTAAAGAAAATCAATTAACTGCACCCACGCCTTACAAAAATACCTTTTTAACCGTAAGCAGTTATATTTAAATACTTGTTTTAACTCTATAGTAATAACATTATATACATAAATGCGGGTTTTTCTGGGGGGCAAAATGAACTCAAAATATTTGATTGCATTAGGCATTTTTATTCTCTTTTTCTCAGGAGTTAATGCATTGGTTTCAGAGGCAACAAACCACTTGAATTTTTATGAAGAGCCTAAAACCTTTTCTTTTGAAGTGGAAAACGATTCAGGAAATTCACAGGAATTAAGTGTTCAGGTTTATTCTCCTTTAAGCTATGAAATTTCTGGTGCAAGAAATACATTAGATGCAGGTGAAACTGTTTTAATTGAAATAACTTTTTTTCCTGAAAAAAGGTTCATTAACTCTTCATATAAAACCACTATATATATAGAGTTAGGAAAAGAAAAAGTGAAAAAAGAGGTTTCAATGAGCTTTAATGAAAGAATGAACTGTCCTGTTGTTTTCAGCGCAGAACAAAATTCAGGAAAACTTGAATTGACTGCATTTAATTCAAGTACAGAAGAAATGAATTTTGAAGTAAAAGGATTCAAGGAAACAGGAAACTGGAATGTTGAAGAAAAAAGCTTTTTGCTTGAAGCAGGAGAAGAAAAAAAAGTTTCTTTAAGCCTGACAGGGTTTGGAGACGAAAAAAATTTTTTGGTTATTGCATGCACTGGATTTGAAGAAGAAGTTGAAGTTGAACTTAAAGGCAGCTCTAATCCTGTTAATGCAACAGGAAATTTTCTTGTCGCAGGTTTAGGGGAAATTTTTTCTCCGGTTAATTTAATTCTGGCTGTTATTGCAGCAATTCTTTTGATTGTATTTATTTCAAGACTAGTAAAAAGAATTCAGGGGGAAGAACAATGAAAAAACAATTGATTGCAGTAATTTTTCTTTTGACTTTAATTTCAAGCGCTAATGCTTTGATTATGCCTTATAAAAACGAGATAACTATTTCTCCAAGCGAGGCTTTTTCTTTGCCTGTAAGAATTTTGAATGAATCTGATTCAAAAGAATTAATCCATTTAAGGGTTTTAACTGATTTGGAAGCAGAGTTTGCTGAAAACGATTTTTACTTAAATGCAGGAGAAGAAACAACTATTGCATTGAATTTAATGCCATATCATTTTTTTGGCTCTCATACAGTAAACCTTATTGCAGAATATCCTGAACAGGGCTTTTCACAGAATGCATGGCTGACTGTGAATATAAGCCAGGGAAATGAATTAGAGTTAAGGTATTACAGGCAGAACATCTGCAACAATACACTTGATTCATTGAATTTATGGGTTAAAAACAATTCTTTAGGGGGAAAAAGAATTAATTTAACTGCAAGCTCTGAAGTGTTTAATCCAAGCTTAGACAAAGATTACCTTGAATTGCAGTCAGGAGAAGAAAAATTAGTTAAAGTAGAGCTTTATTCTGACAAGACTTTTCCTTTGGACGATTATTCTGTTGTAGTTTTTGCTGAAACAGACAGCACAATTATTTCAAAAGAATTGTTTTTTGATTTAGTTGAATGCATTCAGCCAAAAAAACCTTTTATTTTAACTTTGAATGCAAATGAATTCAGCTTAAAAAAAGAAGAAACCAGAAAAATTTATTTCACTGTAAGGAATCTGGATGAAGAAAGCAATGAAATCCAGTTTGCAGTCAAATCAGACCTTAAAACAAAATTACAGCAAAATATTTCAGTTCTTGACGGAGAAGAAACAAGGACTTTCTGGCTTGAAGTTGAAGCATTAAAAGGAAATGACACCGGAAAACATAAAGTTGAATTATATGCTTTCAACCAGTTCAATGACACAAAAAAAGTTTTTTATGTTGACGTAATTGGCTTGCATGAAGTTACTTCAACTTTGCTTACTTCTCATCCTGAAATACAAAGAGGGCAATCAAAGATTTTCACTTTGCTTGTGGAAAACAAAGGAGATTTCAGGGAAAGAATTGAATTAAGAGAATACTCTGACGAAGAAATTAATGTTAATTTATCAGAAGAAAATTTTTATCTTAACACAAAAGAAAGCAAAAAAGTTTATCTTTCAGTTAATCCATTGCTTGATTCAGAATTAGGCAACAAAAAAATACGCGTTAACATTAAAGGAAAAGATATTTACCTGAAATTCAAGGTAGTAAAAGAAGAAAAGCCTTTAATCGAAGAAGGCATGATTGAGTTGCTTTCAGTGCCTGAAAAAGTCACTTTAACCGAAAAAGAAGCCAAAATAACTGTTGTAATTAAAAACATTTCAGGGGAAAAGATTGAAAATGTAGTGTTTTGGATTGAAGGACTTCCTGAAGGAGTTTACTTTAATTCAGTTCTCTCAAAAAACATTGAAATAAATAATTCAAGGGAATTAATGGGAAAACTGCTTTTGGATCAAGAAAACGCAGTTAAAGGAACTTACACAATAAAATTGGTTTTTGAGAATTCAGGATTCAGACAAGAAAAAGAAATACAGCTTGTTGTATTAGAAGAAGAAACACAAGAAGAAAAACAAGAAAAAGAAAAACAAGAAAATCCCGGCTTTATTGCAGGATTGTTTTCTCTTGCAACCTCGCAATTTATTGGATTGCTTGTGATTGCATTAGTTATATTGATTTTGCTTTTCAGCCCTGGAAACAGGAAAGAAAGATGGCAGAAAAAAAAGGAAATACAGGGGGAATAAAATGAACAAAAAGATTCTGGTTGCATTAAGTTTGATTATACTGGGCGTTATGGTTAATGCTCACACTCTAGAAGGAAATTTTGAAGGATTAACCTTTCAAGGAGAAACAGTTGAAAGTGTTTTTTATCTCTGCAATTCAAGTTCTTCAGGAGAAAACTTTAATATTTCAGATAACAGCATTTGGATGGAAATAAGGCCTTTAAGCGTTTATATTAATGCAGACTCCTGCGAAGAAATTTATGCTTTTACAACCCCTTTTCCTTATGCTGAATCAGGAAAACATGAAATAGAAGTTACAGCAAAAGGCGAAACAGATTCTGTTTCAAGAACTTTTTATTTAACTGTAGTCGAAGGACACAAGATTTCAATTAATTCAAACCAGAATTCAATTAATTCAACCCAATGCAATCAGGAAACTTTTGAAATAGAATTAAAGAACACAGGAATATTTGACGAAAGAGCTTTAATTTCAGTTCAAGGAATAAACCCTAACTGGATTTCTTTGAGTTCAGAAGAAATCCTTCTGCCAAAAAATTCAAGCAGGAACTTTGAATTAGATGTTTTGATTCCATGCAATGAAGAAACAAAAAACTATGAATTCACTTTATTTGTGGAATTAAAGAACACAGGAATCATAAAAGAAAAAACTCTTGCAGTTAATGTCAAAGAAGGCCAAGGAATAGGCATTGAATCAAAGGAATTTAATGCATGCAATGACCTGAAAACAGAAGAAAAATTAATGATAGAAAATTCAGGGATTCTTTCAGACAACATTAAAGTTGAATTAGAAGGATTAAACTGGATTACATTAAAAGAAAACAGTTTTAGCTTGAATCCAGGCCAGACAAAAGAATTAGAACTTGAATTCAACGGAAAAGACCTAGAAAAAGGAAACTATAATTTTACATTAAAAATTTACTCTGAAAAATTCAATAACTTTTATTCAAAAGATTTCAGCGTAAAATTAGAGGACTGCTTTAATCTTGAAGTAACTAAAGGCCAGTTCCAGGATTCAGCCTGCATTGAATCAACACCGGAAATTTCATTTATAATCAAAAACACCGGCACAAGAAAAGCAAATGTAAAAGCGGGAATTGAAGGAATTAATGCAGTTTTAGAAAAAAATTCAATTGGATTAAATCCAAATGAAAGCACTGAAATAAAAGCAAAACTTAATTTAAGTGAAGAACAAGAAGGAAAAATAAATTTTATTTTCCTTGCAGACTCAGAAAATTATTCGGCAAGCCTTGAAAACTCAATTGAAATACAAAACTGTTATGAAACAGAAGCAATAGTTCCTTCAATTGAAGTATGCAATGAAGTTCCATTAACAGGAAAATTCATTGTAATAAAAAATACTGGAACAAAAAAACAGTCTTTTGAGGTTTCATCTGACGTAGACTGGATTAAATTAGAAGAAACAAACTTTGAATTAGAAGGAAACCAAGAGAAAACAATCGGCTTAATAATCACTCCAGGAAAAGATTCAAGAGAAGAAAACTATTCAATTAAAACAAAAACAGAAAACAACCAATACCAGCTAAAAGCAAGCATAACTTACCCAAACCAGCAAACCTGCTTTGGAATAAGCATGACAAATTTACAGTCAACAGTTGATGTCAACGCAGGAGAAGGCTCAATTACAACAATCAAAATAACAAACAATGGAAGAACAATACAGCACTTGGAGTTTTCAGTTGACAACTATTACTGGGTTTACTTTAACCCAAAAGAATTCGATTTAATGGAAAACGAGACAAAAGAAGTTTATGTTTACTTTAATCCTCCATTTGACTTCAAAGAAGAAACAGTCAAAGTAAAGATTAAAGGAACAACAAACTTTGGATTTAAAACAGAACAAGAAGTTCAGGTAAACATTTCAGGCGGAAGCGTTGTTTTAACAATTAATCCAGAAGACATTAAAGTTAATTCAACAAATCTGAACACAGAAGACACAAACCAGAATACAGTTGAAATAAAAATAGAGATAGCAAACAACACTGAAACAAACATGAAAATCTTGGACATAAAATCAAATTACCCTAACTCAAAATACTTTATTGAAGACCCAATAATAAAAAAAGGCACTGCATCAGAAGCAAGATTAAGTTTTACTGCAAGTACTGAACTAAATTTGTCAGGATTAGAAGTGCCAATAGAAATAATCACAGACAAAGGAACATATTACAAGGTTGTAACCCTGCCTGAAAAAGAATCAATGCAAGAAGAAAAAGAAAATGAAGCAGGGGAAGGAACAGGCTTTGTATTGTTCGGCGGAGACGAATACATTTTAGTAATCCTGATAGTTATTGTAGTTATTTTAATAATTATGGCTGCAATAAGAACAGGAAAAGAAGAAAAACAAGAAGAAATTGTTGACTATTCAGAAGAAAAAAACTTTCAAGACGAAATCAAAGAAATAGTAACAAAGCCTGCAAAAACAGAAAAACCAATCAAATCAAAAACTACAAAAAAGAAATCAAAGAAAAAAAAGAAATAAAACAAAAAACAAGCAAAATAACAGAAACCAAAAAAGAAGAAAAAATAAAACCAAAAAAAAACAACTCAAACAAAAAAAGAAATAATTGAATTGCAAAAAAAACAATTCAGACAAAAAGAAACCAAAAAGAAGTTTAATAAGAGGATTTAATCCTCTTCTATTTTTATTTTTTTATTCAATTTCACTTAAATAATTTGCAATAAAAGGGCTTTCAATCAATAAAGCTTTCTCGTTTTCATCTTTTTTTTCATTCAAAAAAAGCAGTACTTTTTCTTTGTCAAACAATATAAACCTTGCATTAGTTTTTGATTTAACTGCATTAAAAGCCTTTAATTCCCTTGAAAAACTGTTATTTGAACTATTTAAAGCAAATTTAATTTGAACTCCTCTGGCCTTTAAAGCCTTTAATTTTGAATTAAAGAAGCCTATTTTCTTTAAGGCATTGGCTTCAGAAGTAGAAATTATAACGCTTGCCTTTGCATTTTTTAACGACAAGGCTATTATGTTGTTTATCTGGCTTGATGAAACAATACTCCACACCCCAGAAAAGCTTTCTTTTGAAGGCTTTTCATTAAAGTTTTTTTTGAGGTCTTCTTTAAGGGATTTCATTTCCTCTAATTCTAATTCAAATAATTCCCTTTTTTGCCTTTCAAAATTCATTAAAGCTGTTTCTGGCTCTATTGCCTTAAAAGAAACAGGCCTTCCCAAAGAAACCATTACAAAACCTTTTTTTTCCAAAGACATTAAAACATCATAAACTCTTGCCCTTGGAATGCCTGCTTTCCTGCTTACATCTGATGCAGTCAAAGTCTTATTTGAACTCAAAGAAGAATACACTTTTGATTCATATTCATTTAATCCAATTCTCTTCAATAAAGCAGTCAAGTCATCCAAAGAATTCACCAAAAAAAAATGATTAGATGAATAATGCTGTTTTCCTTTAAATTCTTTTCTGTTCAAAAGCTTACTCTGTTTTAGCTATTCCTGAAACAAACTTGTAGTCAACACAAGCAAGGCATTCAACAATAGTATTGCATGTACTGCATGCAGCCGGAGTTTCAATTGGGGGAACTACTCCAGTTGAAACAATTTTTGTCGGCTTGCAGTAATCTTTTCCTAATTCTGCTTTTTTTCCATAGTTTTCTGCAAACACCCTATACCATGCAATAACTTTTGGCACATAAGTTTCTCTTGTTGTAGAACAGCCTATTGAATCACATGAAACCTGCGAACAATTATATCTTGCAATCTTTAATGCAGTCTTCCATGTTGCCTGTACTTCACCTGAACCACTTAAAACCGTACTAAGGCTTTCCTGGCTGCATGAAAGATTATTAACCCATTTTTCAAGAGAACCCAAAAAATTACCTGAATTAAAATATCTTGTTCCAGCCTGAATATTTTTATTTACATCCTTCCATGTTTCTGTTGTACTCCATCCTGAACCAAAAATATCAGTCCAAGCAGTAAGATTTGATTCATGAATCTGCATTAAGCCATAAGAGCTTTTTTCTCCAGAACTATCCTTGCCTATTGCATTAGCCTTAAAAGAGCTTTCAGCCTGAATTATTGCTCGCGTAAGGTTTGGATCCATTGAAAAAATTTCAGAATATTTTTCAATTTCTGCCTCAAATTTTTCTGCATTATCCATTGCAATAATGCAGTCCTGGCTTGGCGGCTGATCGCTAATCCTTACAGTTGTAGTTTGCTGTCCTTGTGATTCAGGGGTAAGAGTAATAGTTACTTCTATTTCCCGGCCTTCAATTATTAAAGTTCCGCCGCTTCCCTGCTGGGGTGCTGCATTAAAATTTCCTTGGGGAGTTTCAAGACTGAAGTTATTTAAGTAAACGTTTCCTTCATCGCATTCAAGGGTTCCTTCCCCTGAAGGAGTGCAGGTTATACCTTGTCCTTCAAGCTGTCCTTCTATTTCATTTAATGATTCTTGAATAAATTCATCAAGGTAAAGAACTGGTTCAGGCAGATTCAAATTTAATTTAACCACTGCTTTTTTTGATTCAGACTTAATTGTAATTGATGCAGCCTCATAATTTGGTTCAATAAAAGTTGCGCCATGCTTTTCTGTTCCATTAACATAATATAAATCGCATTTGTTGTCTGCATCCTTGTCCTGGCAGGCATAAAATTCTAATGAAGTTTCATCCCAGTTATTTAAGACAATTTTTTGTCCTGAATAAGAGTCAATAGAAAAATATTTTCCGTTCTTGAATTGTGCTGTGAAAGCATCAAATTCTACAATAGAATTTGAAACACTTGCCGAAGGGTAATCTGATGAATTGTTTGCTGTTGTTGAAGGCTGTTTTACTTTTCCTTTTTCTCCTACAGCAAAAAACATTTTTTCATTACTGTAATCCTGTAATTCTATTTCAATTTGTTTTGTGCCTTTTGCAAGATAAACAATATGAGGCACTTTGTTTTCAAGGCAGACAAAATTGTTTTTGTTGTTTGGAGTGCAGGTTAAACCATTCACTGACTTAACCTGAAGGTTAGTTAAGTTTCCTGCAGGCTGTGCAGTTAATTTAACTGTTGCAGGCGCTGTTTTTGAAACCTGAATTAATTTTTTGTCTGGAATAATCAAAAAACCTGGTGTGCCTGCAAGAGGAATAAAAATTGTACCGTCAGCTATCTGATAAGAGCCTTCAGGACAGGAAATCTGTTCTTTTGCCGGTTCTGTTACCTTGCAAGAAGAAGACAAACTTGACTTTAATTCATCTATTATCTGCTGGTTTAATTCTTGTTTTTGTGCCTGAGTTAAAGGATAATTTCCTAAATCAATTTGCAATTGAATTATTCCTGACTCAACAGAAATTGAAGCCAGTGAAACAGCCTGCTGTGCTTTTCCTGCTATTGGCCCTGAAATCAAAGCAGACTTAGTATTGGCAAAAGAATATCCTGTTAAATCAAGTTCAGTCATTGAATCAGTTATAGGCTGTCCTGAAGAAGGAATTCTTACTGCTTCCTTATAATAATTAAAAGAGCGTGTGTTATCTGATTCTTCAACAACAAAATTATATTCTGTGCCTTTAGACAATAATATAATAAGCCTGTCTTTTGTTAATGAATCAGGAGAGAATAAATATGCTTTGTTTATATACCATCTTTCATCCTTGTGACTAGAATCCAAAGAATAAACATAAACTCCTTGCCAGTTATTTTTTTCCAGCAAAGCATAATTGTCTTTTCCAATGATTATACTGAGTTTAAAATCTTCTTCTGGAACAGGACAGGAAGAAACATCTGGGTTTATAATAGTAACTGAATCAGGAATAATTGCAGAAAACACGTCTGGTGCAGTCTGAGTTAAAGGAATTAGTTTTTGATTAGTTGTACAACTGTCAGGAACACTAATTCCAAGTTTTCCTTTATATTCTTCAGCAGTTCCATAAATTTTCAAAGTTGCAGTAGCTAAATTTGTTTCAATGTTACTAACCCAATTGTTGAATAATCCTTTGCCTGTATGGCCCAGTATTCCAACATAATCTGGTTCTTCTCCTGAAGAATCCTTTAATTCAGGTGCAATTCCTCCCTGATTTAATGCATCAACCACTGCATGAGATGACTGAACCTGAACAACAAATGTATCAGGATTAACAGCAATCTGGTTAATTAAATCAACTACAGTGTTTCCGTTAACTGAAACTGTAGTGGAATCAATTATTTGCCCTGAAGTTGAATCAGTTACATTCAAAACATATTCTCCTGTAGGAACTGAATCAGCATAAGCAACTGCAGTGGTTCCTGCAGGAGCAAGATTCAACTGAATGCTGTCGCCTGAAGAAGGCTTCAAAGAAAAATCAAATTTGTCAGCTAAAGAAGGCTGAGTGAATACGCTGTCAACATAAGCTTTTACATTAAATTCTTCTGGTTTAGGAGCAAGCTGAAGAAAATTGTTTTGTGTTTTGATTTCTTTTAATGCACTAAGTTTTCCTTCATTCAAAGAAAAAGACACAGAAAATTCATCGGTTCCAATTCCATATGAATCCTTGATTTCAGTTATATCAGAATTAACTACCCCTAATTTTTCATGCAAAAAAATAAATCCCTGAACAGACTGACTGAAATCATTTGGCTTTGGCAAAAGCATTGTTTCAGGAACAAGTTCTTGATATCCATACATAGTATCTAAATAAAAGTAAATTGGAAGCCCTTCAAGCTTATGCACGCCATTTAATCCTTTCTTCATTTTAGAAACAACATATTTTCCTGAAGAATCTTTTACTGCTTCAGGAAGCTGGCTTTCTTCAATTAAATTTATTTTAATTGAAGCAGTTTTTGCGGCAGAATCCAGAGAAACGAAAACAGTTTTAAAATAGGTTCCACCAAAATTATTTGTTTCGCATATACGCTTTTGCATTAATCCAAAAGAAACTTCCATATTTTTGCAGTTATCAAATTGAACAAATGATTTAAGCCCTTCAATTGTTGCAAAAGAAGGAATAAATCCATATGAAATAACAACTTCATTTTGACTTATGTCTTCAATTGCAATCCAGTAAGGAGAATACTCGTTTTGGTTTGCAATAATCCTGTAAGCTTTTCCTGCAGAAACATTATTTAACACAGTCATGTTTTCTATTGTATCAAAATAATATTGTTCTGAAGAATTTGACTGAGAAGAAACCTGGCTTAAAGCAGAACCAGCATTCCAGGATAAAATTGAAGGAAGCGCTGAAGCAGCATAAGCTGAATCAGGTTCAGCCAAGCCTGTGTTTGGGTCAACAATCCATTGGGTTGAATCATCTACTACATTAGATTCTCTAGGTAATTCTTCAATCAAGCCTGCATATAATAAAAAAAAGTGGTCTGGCAACATCAAAAAAATTTTATATCCTACGTCAACAACATATTTTCTATCCATTTTTGGAATTACAGCGGCATCCGCGCTTTCTGGAAGAAAACTTAATTTAACATCTATAGCTATATCATTTTCTGGCTCAAATTGTGGAAAAACCCAAATAGGATAACCTTCAAGCTTGTATACAATGTTTTGATTCTCTGAATAATCAATCCAACCATAGCCTTTCTCGCTTTGGTTATATGAAACTTCATCAAAAGTTAAACCCAAATCAGGAAAACCATTATCAGCGTATTTTATTCTTATTTCAACACAAGAAGGACCCGCAGAACAATTCGCAGCATCGGCTACCTCAATTAATTTAACTTTAAATTGATTTCCGTAAAAGTCTTTTGAATTTGGTGTTGTAGATTGACCAGAAGGAAGAACAGTAGTGTAACGTCTTGAGAATTCAAGCTCATATTCTTCATAAGAATCATTACAAATTGTCTTATTATTTGCAGTTTCACAATATGCAATAGACTCCAATAAAGGCAATTCACCTATTGAAAATTTGGCGGTCTTATTTGCAGCATCTATTTCTGAAATATAAATCCAGAAAGGAGAAAACTCGTTTTCGTTTTTGATAATTCTTAAAGCTAAACCTGCTTCAGTATTTATAACAGTTTCTTCTGCAACAGGATCCCAATAAACATTAAAACCATTTGCAGAAACACTTAAAGAAAACAAAACCAAAAAAACTAATAACAAAACAATTTTTTTCATTAACATAACCTCTCCAGCTCTTGTAAAGCTAATTCATTTTCTAATTTTGTCTGGGAAAAATTTGATGCATCAACAATAAATGAAGCTAAATTTGCCTGCTCTTCAAATCCTGAATGCAGTTCATTGAAAGCATAAACTAATTCATTGACCTGAGCCATTTTATTGTTTAATTCAATTGTTTTTTCTCCCACAAACATTAAATCAGTTTTATTTAAGCATAAATTGTCTCCGGTTATTTCCCCTAAAGAATCATTTTTTTCCTTTAATTTTAAAGCTAAATCTAATTCGTCAACTAAAAGCAAATGAATTTCAGTGAAATCTTTTAATGCTTCAACATCCTCTGTTTTCTTTAAGTCATTCAAAGAATTTTTGAATTCAATCAAGTCATCGCTTAAAGCATCTAAATCGCTTGAAGAAAACTTTAATTCAGAGTCACTGCTTGAAAGGTAAGCTGAATTCACTTTGTTTTTTTCCCATAATCCATTAATTTGTTTTACTCCTTCAGAGAAA
>JAHJUD010000086.1 GCA_018829335.1 Microcaldota archaeon
CAAATATTATTTTTTTTTCTGTTTTTTTTTGTTTTAAGGCTCAAAAACCTGGTTCAGAACAACAACTTTTTTTGATGAAAAGGTTTGCTTTCTCTTCAGTTAACTTTTTTAAGCAGAATGATGTTTTATTATTGCCTTTTGTTTAACCAAAAGTATTTTTTTAATAGTTCGGGGTGATAAAATGAGTTTGACAGCATTAACTTTCGGAAAAAAGAAAAACAGTTTTTCTGCTTCTGCTGTTATCCAGATTACTAGGCCTTCTGATTTAATTGTTTCTCATTCAAACGAGGAAAATTCAGCTAAAGTAATCAAGTCCTGCTTTTTTTTCCAGCAAAACGAGCCTTATATTCTTGCAAATGTTGTTTCTGGTGTTGTCTCAGAAAAAATGTATGGCGTAATTGACGGAAAAAAATTTGAGATAGTTGAACTTGAATCAAAGTATGGATATGAAGGAATAGCAAAAAAGGGAATGACTATTGGATTGATTGTTAAAGGATTAGAACGTGAAATAATAGAAAGCGGTACAACCATTTTGTTTGAAGAAAAAAAATAATTTATTTTTTTCTTAAGAGAATTAAAATAAAAAACAAAATTGGAATAATTAATTCGATTCTTGTTTCAGGCATTTTAGTTAAGTCCCCTAAATTTGCAGGCCCTAATTCAATTATTTCGTATTCTGAATTGTTTGCTTTGTTTTGTTCTGGAATCTGTTGTTGTGGAATATAATAGTCTTCTCCGTCATCCCAGTAAGCGCTTTCAGAGTCCATTGGATCAATAAAGTATTCTGGAGAAGATTCAACAAAATTGCTTACTACAATGAATTCCACTTTATAGTTTTCTCTTTCTTCAAAAGAATAACTGCTTAAATCAATATTTAAGTCGTATTCTTCATAAGTTGGTTCTGCTAAGCTTAAATAAAAAGGGCTTGGCCCGTAAATTGCAGTGTTTGTTATTGGGTTGCTTATTATAATAAATGCTTTTGCGTCAATTGCTTGTGTTAAATAATAGTTTACTCTTGCCTTGACTTTTATTTTTCCGTTGACTGAAAACCTGTTTTCTGGATCAATTTTTATTATTTCAAAATCTGAAACTGAAAGTACATCTGTTGTAATTGGCTTAATGTGTATTATAACTGAATCTCTTGTTTTTGTGTCAACAGAGTCAGTTAAAGTCAAAGAAATATTATGGTCTCCAATGCTTAAACCATTATATGAAATATTTTTGTCGTATCTCTTCCAGTTTGTGTCTTTGTTTGAATCCCATTCAATACTGTATTCTTCTGATGAAGTAAAAATATTTGAATTAAAGTCTATTTGTGAGCCAATATAAAATTCTTGTGTGTCTTTTGGGGAAACAATTGAAACAATTGTAATAAAAGATTCCATTTCTAATTGTCTTCCTGTAAGTGTTACTGTGGTAACTGCTTTGGCTGTTCCAGTAACTTTTAGTTTGTATATGCTTCCTCCTGTTGCTTCAGGCCATTCAACAGCCCATCTTGCTGTCTCACTGTCTTCAACTGTGCCTAAATTAATTAAAGAGCTTCCTTCTGTTAGTCTTAGTTCTCCGGTTTCAGTTTGAATATTCTGATAATCAATGCAGTCTTCCCCTGAACAATACTGCAGGTTTGCTGTTGTGTTAAGGCATGGGCCATTAATGCATGTTACATTAACTTCAATATTTAATGTTTCTCCTGGAATCATATCATAAATTATTTCTTCAGGGCTTTCCCATGAAAGCACAAGGCTTGTTATTTTTCCTCCGCCTGGTCCAGGGATTCCAGCAACATTAATGCAGTTTGCCAGCAACAAAACTAATAATCCTAAAAAAATTGTTTTTTTGTTCATTTTATAGTATTACGTTTTTCTTGTATTTATTTGTTGTTTTTTATGGTATATAACATATATACTGCTTTTTTGGTGAAACTTTTTCTAAAAGTTTCTTGGCAATGTTTTAAAATTGTTGCAGGCTTTTAGTTTAATGGTGTATTATGGGCTTAACTGACTTATTCAAAAAAAAAGAAGGCGAGGAAAAAAAAGAAGAAAAAGAAGAGCCTCAAGGAAAATACAGTCAGGCTTGCGCTTTATGCGGTGCAGAAGGAACAGACAAGAAATGGGCTGGGCAGTACTGGCACAAGCGTTGCCAAAGAAAAGCAAGGAAATCTGCAAAAAGCATGTTCTAGTTATCAAACATTGGGCTGACTAATTTCACTTCTTTTCCTTTGATTGTTTTTCCTAAAATTACTGCATTCATTTCAAATTTTGTTTTGAGTTCTGAAATAATTTTTTCTGAGTCTTTTTCTGATACAACCAGAATCATTCCTATTCCCATGTTAAATGCCTTGTACATTTCGTCTTCAAAGATTTTTCCTTTTTCTTGAATTAATTTGAATATAAATGGAACAATGATTTTCTGCTTGTTTACTTCTGCACCAATGCCTTGTGGAAGAATTCTCTGCAAATTTCCTGCAATTCCTCCTCCAGTAATATGTGCTATTCCTTTTAATTCAAATTTTTTCATTAAATAGCTTACTTCTTTTAAATAGCTTTTATGGATTTTCAATAAAAGTTGTCCTAAAGTAAAATCTTCTTTTTCTTCTTCAAATTGTTCTTTTAAGCTCATTTTGTTGTCTGTAATTACTTTTCTTGCAAGAGAATAACCGTTTGTATGTAATCCTGTTGAAGGCAATCCAATTAAAACATCTCCTTCTTTTATTTTTTTTCCTGTAATCATTTTGTTTTTTTCTGTTATTCCAATAATGGTTCCTGCAATATCAACTTCGTTTTCTTTGTATGTTCCAGGCATTTCTGCTGTTTCGCCTGCAATTAATGCAATTGAATTTTCTTTGCAGGCAATACTCATTCCTTTGACTATTTCTTCAATTATTTTTGGCTCAAGTTTTTCTGATGCAATATAATCTAGGAATGCAATTGGTGTTCCGCCATGGCATAAAATGTCATTAACTGAATGATTAACTAAATCTTGGCCAATTGAATCCCATGAATCCATTTGTTTTGCAATAATTGTTTTTGTTCCGATTCCGTCAACGCTTGCAAGCATTACAGGCTCTCTTAATTTTTTTATTTCTTTCAGGCTTACTGCACCGCAAAACAAGCCTGAATCAAGCAATACGTTTTCATTGAAAGTTGATTTAACGTGTTTTTTTATTCTGTTGACTGATTCATCTCCTTTTTCAATGTTTACTCCTGCTTCAGAATAAGTTGCCATAAAAATCACATTGTTTTTGTTCCTTTTCCTGTTCCGATAATTACAGTGCATTCTCTTGTAAATATTCCGTTTGCTTTAATTCCTTTAATTAAATCAAGTTTTTTTTCCATTTCTTTTGGGTTTTTTATAGGGGAATGTAATTGCATTGAAATAACATAATTTTTGTTTTCTGTTTCCAAAGGCATGCATTTTTCTGAAACCTGAACCACTTCTGCGTCAAATTTTTCGCTTAATTTCCTTAAGATTTCAATTATTTCTGCCGGCTCAACTTCAATTAATATTTCTCCTGTTAATTCCTTTACTATTTTGCTTTCGTCTACTATTACAATGAATTTTTCTGCTTTATAGTCTATTTTTTTTTCTTTTAAGAAAGCATATGCTCCGTTTCCTTTAAGCAGTTCTTTTTTTTTGTTTACTTGGTCTGCTCCGTCAACAGCCAAATCAATTTTTTCAACTGAATCAAATGAAACAACCTTTAATCCTGAATCAATTGCAAGTCCTGCTGTCTTGTTTGATGTCGCCACACAAGTCAAATCAAGTGATTCTTTTTTGTTTTTTTCTGCTAAAAGCTTTACAAAAATTTCTGCTGTGCTTCCGCTTCCTAAACCCACAACCATTCCTTTTTCAATAAACTTTAACGCTGTTTTTGATGCATTTTCTTTTTGTTTTTCTTTCATTTAAATCACTGATAAATTATTCAAGCAAAACATTTTAATTTCATTTGAGTGCAATTAATCCTGCTCCAATCATTCCTGATTTGTTTCCAAATTTTGCTTTAAGTATTTTTGTGTTTTTTGCTCTCTTAAAAACCCTTTTTTTCATTTCTTTTACTGCTGTTTTTATCATAATTGATGAATTGCTTAATCCTCCTCCTAAAACTATGGCTTCAGGATTAAATGAATTAATAATGTTTGCAAGCCCTATTCCAAGGTGTGTGCCTGTTTCTTTGAGGACAGAAACTGCAAGCTTGTCTCCTTTTTTTGCTGCTGAATTGACTTTTTCCGGAGTCAAAGGCCACATTTTTTTTAGTTTTGAGGGAAAGATCTCCATTTTTAGTTCAGTTAATCTCATTAAAGGCTTTATTCCCACGTATTGCTCTAAACACCCGTAATTGCCGCAAAAACATTTTGGCCCGTTAAAATTTATTGTTGTATGCCCTATTTCAGTTAAGTTATTTTTTCCTGAATAAATTTTTTTGTTTATTATTATTCCTGAACCTATTCCTGTTCCTGCAGTTAATCCTATAACGACATTGAATTTTTTTGCGTTTCCTTCTAATGCTTCAGCTAAAACCATTAATGTTGCGTCATTTTCTAAAACAATTTTTTTCCTTGTTTTTTTCTTTAATTCTTTTACAAGAAAAACATTATTCATGCAGGGTATGTTAGGGCTTTGAATTATTTGTCCTTTTTTTGTGTCAACGTCTCCTGCAAATCCTATTCCTATTGCCTTGATTTCTTTTGAATCAAGTTTTTCTATTATTGTTTCAATGTTTTCAATTAATTTTTTTTTGGAAGAGGATTCTGTTGTAATTGTCATTTCTTTAAGTATTTTGCCTTTTTCTGTTATAATTCCTGCCTTGATTTCTGTTCCGCCTACATCTATTCCAATTGCTTTCATTTAATCACTTTAATTCTTTTTTGAGTTCTTCTATTACAGGCACAGGAAAAGGGTTAACTTTGTTAAGCAATGCAAGATAATAAGAAGTGAAATCCCCCAAATAAATCAGGTAAAATAACTGTGCGAAAAGAGAGTTTCCTTTTGCAGTGAATTCAATCACTTGGTTTCCTTCAGAAAAAACTTTTTTTGTGAATTCAATTCTTTTCTGCATTTGGATATTTTCGTTTCCTGTTTTCAAGAAAACAAATACTCCGTTATTAAACTGCATGTTTATTTCGTTATGGTTTAATTCAGGCAGTACATTTGCATGGCAGAATCCTTTTGAGTTTTCGTTTATTTGTGTCATCCACCTGAATGAAGCGATTTCAGTTTTTTTAGTGCAGTACACAAAACAGGTTTTTCCCTGCATTTTTTCTGCTGTCTGCATTGCTTTTTTTTTGATTTCGTTTTTTTCTTTTTCTGCCAGTTCAACAAATTCAGTTATTTCTTTTTCTTTTCCTTTAATTAACCCTAATTTTTCTAATGCAAAAATTAATGGAATAACCAGAAAAGCTGTTGCTGCCCTTGGAGGATAATTTTTTGGTATTTCAATAAAGTAATCACATGAATTTATTTTTCCTGAACTGATTCCTAAAATAAAAGCGTTTTTTTCTTTTGCTTTTTTTGTTCCTGAAACTGTTTCTTCTGTTGTTCCAGAATAGCTTACTGCAATAAAAAGCGTTTTTTCCGAGACAAATTCAGGCAAGTCATAATCATTGTTTGTCTGAATTGGAATCTTTAATGTGTTTCTGAAAAGGTTTTCAAGGATTTTTCCTGTTATTCCTGAACCGCCCATTCCCTGCAATACAATGTTTTCAAATTCTTTTTTTTCCAGCCTGATTTTTTTTCCGATTTCCATTCCTTGTTTTATTTGTTCAGGGAATTTTTCCAGTAAATCAAAATAATTTTTTGAATCAATTTTTTTTAGTTCTTCAAAATCTATTTTTTCACCTTCTGTAATTCAATTTTTTTGGTTTTTTTTTAATTCTTTTTTATTATTTTTTTCTGTTTCCTTTTTTTTTCTTTTTTCTGTTTTTTTCCTTAATTCCTTGTTTTTCCTTAATTAATCTTTTTTTTCTTTTTTTTGTTTTCCAATCTTTTTTCAGTTCTTTTTTTTATTCTTCTATTCCGATTTTTTTGAGTTCTTCTTTTAAAATTCTGCTTGCATCTTTTCCTGAGGCTTTTCCTTTTATTTCAATCATTACATTTCCCATTAAAGCAGAAAAAACATTTGCGCCTTGTGTATTAATTATTGCATTATTGTTTTTTATCACTTCTTTTATGATTTCCTTTAATTTTTCTTCTGAAAACCCTGTTTCCTGCACTTCAGCCAAAATTGCCTCAAATGGCTTGTCTTTTTCTTCTGC
This sequence comes from Microcaldota archaeon, assembly GCA_018829335.1. Lineage (GTDB taxonomy): Archaea > Iainarchaeota > Iainarchaeia > Iainarchaeales > 1-14-0-10-31-34 > 1-14-0-10-31-34. The sequence continues at coordinate 6,252 of JAHJUD010000086.1, forward strand.
CCATAACTCAAGCACTTTCAGCTGGTTGTCTTTGATTAAATTCTTTTTTCTTACTGCATCCAATACTTTTTCAATCATTTCTTCTGAAATGTTTTCAATTTTTGTGCCTTGTCTTTTTAGGGTAGTTAATCCTTCCAATAATAAGACTGCTGTTGTGGTTGGATTAAACCTTTTTTCCATCATTTTTTCATAAAATCTTGCATAATTGCTTAATTTCATTTTTTCTGCTAATTGCTCTGAAATCTTGTATTTGTTTATGTATTTTATTTTTCTTTGTTCTGCAGTTAAAGGCAATTGGATTTTCATTTTTTCGAGTTCTTTTATTTTTATTTCTTTTATTGGAATGTCTGTTTCAGGGTACATTCTTGCCGCGCCAGGCAAAGGCCTTGAATATTCGCTGGTTCCGTCTAATAAAGCATTTCTTGTTTCTTCTGGAACGCCTTTTAGTGCCTGAATACTTCTTTCAATTACTACTTTTAATGCTTTTACTGCTTTTTTTTCTTCTGCTGAAACTAAAACAAAACCGTCTTCTTTTTGGCAGTTTAATTTTTCTTTGACTGAATCCACTTCTTTTTCTGTTATCCCGTATTTTGGCAGTTCATCTGAATGAAATATTCCTTTTAATCCTGTTTTTGCCTTAACATAGTTTGCTAATTCTGTTCCAAATCTTCTTCCTTCCTGTAATTCTTTTCCGATTAATCCGTTGAATTTAGCCAGTTTTATTCCAAAAACTTTTTTTTCTTTAATCGTTTTGCATGTTGTTTCAAGAAAGATTTCACTTAATTCTTTTGTTGTTTCTTTTTCCAGTTCTTCTTGGCTTGCATTTCTTTTTTCTAATTCTTCTTTTAATTCAATCAGTTTTATCTGCCTTGAAATTTCTTTTTCTGCAAATACATCAATCATTTCAAGTTCTTGTACTCCTTTTATTTCAGTTCTTGCGCCTTTTGCAATTGAAATATTTATGTCTTGTCTTATGCTTCCTAACCCTCTTTTTGTTTTTCCTGTTCTTCTGAATAATTCTCCTATTTTTAGTGCAGTTTCTTTTGCTTCTTTTGGAGAAAAAATTTCTGCTTTTGTTGCTAATTCAATTAAAGGAATCCCTAATCTGTCCAGAGAATAAATTATTTCTTTGTCTTTTTTTTCAATTAATTTGGCTGAATCTTCTTCTAAGGCTATTGTCTGTATTCCAATCTCTTTTTTTTCGAGTTTTATTTTTCCGCCTAATGCAATTAATGCTGTTCTCTGAAAGCCTGAAGTATTGCTTCCGTCAATGACTGTTTTTCTCATTACATGTATTTCGTCTATTATCTCTGATTCACTCATTAAAGCAATTTCTAAGACTGTCCTTAATGCTTTTTCATCCATTTCTTTTGGGGGCTCTTCGTCTGCTTCAATTAAACAGTTAACGTCATTAAAGTATTTGTAAGAATAAATGTAATTTTTTTTGTATGCTTCTAATGCAGCTGGATCAAATTTGCCTAATTCTGATGCAACAGGCCTTAATTTTCTTTTGAATTCAAAATCTTCTTTTCCTTCTTTTAAAAGTGAAGGGCATCTGCAGAACAGTTTTCCTGTATCTAACTGCTGATGGACTTCTAATCCTGCTTTGAATCCTATTTCCTTGAAATCTGTTTCCATAAAAAAACCTTTAATAAAAGAAAGCAATAACTTAATTTAAAACTTATTTAATCTTTTTTGATTGCAGTAAAGAATAATAATCTCAAAATTCTTATATTAAGTGAATTTTATGCCAAAACAAAACAAAAAAGTTTCCCAGAAACCCGGAATTTCTCCTGGAACACTTGTTTTTGTCGGAAAAAAGAAATCTGATAAAATAAGCATTAAGTTAATTGATTACACTGAAACAAAATTTGAAGAAAAAGAAATTAAAAGCATTGAAGAAGTTTTTCCTTTTAAGGATACTGCAAGCGTAACTTGGGTTAATGTTACAGGCCTGCATGAAACTTCAATAATAGAAAAGATTGGAGCCCATTTTGATTCTCATCCATTGATTTTGGAAGATATTCTTAACACAGAGCAAAGGCCTAAAATGGAGGATTTTGATTCATACTTGTTTTTGGTTTTAAAAATGATTTCTTATAATAACCATGACACTGAAATGGGCATTGAACAGTTAAGCCTTATTGTTGGCCAGAATTTTATTATTTCTTTTCAGGAAACCGAAGGAGATGTTTTCGGCAATGTAAGGGAAAGAATCAGGGCTTCAAAAGGAAAAATAAGGAAAATGGGAACTGATTACCTTGCTTATGCTTTGGTTGACGCAATAGTTGACAGTTATTTTCTGGTTTTGGAGAACATGGGGGAACAAATTGAATTACTGGAAGAAAAAGTAATGCTTAATCCTTTGCCAAAAGAATTAAACACTATTTACAGATTAAAGCATGACTTGATTTATTTAAGAAAATCTGTTTGGCCTTTAAGGGAAGTAATAAACAATTTCCAGAGAGGGGAATCAAAGTTAGTGAAAAAAACAACAATTGTTTTTTTAAGGGATGTTTATGACCATACAATTCAGGTAATTGACACAATTGAAACTTACAGGGATATGGTTTCAGGTTTATTGGATATTTATCTTTCAAGTGTCAGCAATAAAATGAATGAAGTAATGAAAGTTTTGACTATTATTGCCACAATTTTTATTCCTTTGACTTTTATTGTAGGAGTTTATGGCATGAATTTCAAGCATATGCCTGAACTTCAAGTAGAATGGGCTTATCCTTTGTTGTGGGTTATAATGATTTTAGTTGGCTTTTCAATGTTCTTGTTTTTCAGAAGAAAGAAATGGCTGTGATAAGCTCTTCTGGAAGGCATAAAAAAATTAAAAGTAAATAAGAAATGAATTATTTTTGTTTTTGCAGGTAAATTGTTTGTGTTGGGAAAGGAATATTGATTTTGTTTTTCACTAAACCATTATATATTTCTTTTGTGAGTTCTCTTTCAGTGCCCCATACTTCACCATAATCATCGCACCAGAATTTTGCGCTGAAGTTTAAAGAAAAGTCTCCCATTGAAAGGAATTCAACTACCGGATCTTTTTGTTTTGAAACTTTAGGGTGTTTTTTAATTAATTCTGTGATTGTTTTAATTACTTTATCTGGGTCAGAGCCATAAGTTACGCCGAATTTCACTTCTCCTCTTCCAAGAGAATTCGGCTGTGCATAGTTAATTAGTTTGCTGTTGGCCATTTTAGAGTTTGGTACAATAATTACTTCATTAGAATAAGTCCTTATTCTGGTGCTTCTTAATCCTACTTCATCAACTATTCCTACTTCGCCTGAATCAAGCCTTATTTTGTCTCCGATTTTAACTGACTTATCTAAAATTAATGAAACTCCCCCGAAAAGATTAGATACTGTTTCTTGTGCGGCAAAAGCTAATGCAAGGCCTCCGATTCCTAATCCTGCAAGCAGTGCTGTTACATCAAAGCCTATTGCATCTAAAATCATTATTAATGCTACAACAACAATAATCCCTTTAGAGCCTTTTGAAACCAATGGAACCATTTGGTCATCAAAAGCAGATTTTGTTTTTGAGGTCAAAGGAACAAGGATTTTTTGCACAAAACTATTGACAAACCTGAATGCCGCCCATGCAAGGACTGCAATTGTTGCAACTTTTAGCATTGCATTAATTATTCCGTTTGGCGACCCCAAAAAATTGAATGCAGTGTAAACTCCTGCAAGAAAAATCATTGCAACAATTGGTTCTTCTATTATGTCAATTAATACATCATCCAAATCAGTTTTTGTTTTTGATGTAAGGCTTCTTCCAACTGTTTTAAACAAATAATAAACAATTTTTCCAATTACGATAGCCGCGATGATTATTCCTAAAGCTATGAGAATGTTTTGTAAAGTGTAACCAAAAAAAGTTTCTGATAAAATCTCTAAAGCCATAACATCACTTTGAATAATATTCTTTACACGATTAATCATTTAAACATTATGATTGAAATCAGCAGTAACTACTGTTTTTTTTGCTTTTTTCTTGCCCAAAAACCATGTTTTCTTCTTTTAGCCTGTGCTTTTTCTTGTATTCCAAAAACAACTGCAAGTAGTTTTTTATTATTCTGTTTTTTTCTTTTAATTCAAGTTTTTTTTCTGTTTCTTGAATTCCTTTTTTTGTTCCTTCAATTTCCATATAAAAGCCGATAAAAGGCAGTTCATCAACCACTATTTCTGTTCCATTAAAATCAAAATATTCTCTTTTTTTTTCGTAAACAAAAAAAGGACTAAAATGCATTTTTTCCAAAAGCTTTTTTGTCCTGTCAAAATCTTTTATTTTTAATTCTGTTTCTTTTCTTTGCTTGAATTTTCCTTTGCTTTTCACAGGGCTCTTAAAGGTCAAAATATTCTCTGAATCTTTTCTTAACCTTAAAAGAAAGCCTTTTTTTTTGAAAGAAGAATCAGGTAAATCAAAAACCAGGTTAACTTCTTTTTCTTTTTTTTCATGTATGCTGATTTCTTTTAGTTTTTTCCTGATTTTTTCTGCTGTTTTTTTATTCCTTATTTTGTGTTTTACTTCAATTTCAATCATTTAAACCCTAAAAAAGACTTGAATTTTTCCAGAAAACTTTTTTCTTTGTGTTCAAATTTGTCTGCTTCAAACAAAATTCTTTGCTCTAAAATAAATGAATCAAATGGATGATTGTGAATTAATTTTGCTATTTTATGTTTTTTGTGTTCATTGTATTCTATTTCGCTTAATAATGCAAGTGCTTTCATTGAGCTTTCCATTGGAGTTGAACCTGATTCATGTAACAAGGCTGCTATTTCAATTATTTCTTTGTCTGTTTGCATTTCTTCTGAAATCCTTAAAGCGTTTTCTCTTACTCTGTAAGCATGCTGTAGTTTTTCCGGTGCAAAATTTGTTCTTGCATGCTCTTCTATTTTTGACACAAAATTCATTTTTTCACCTCATTCAATTTCAAATCCTCTTATGTCGCTTCTTGCAGTTATTTCTCCCCTTAAATTTTTTCCAATTAATTTTCTTGTTTCTTCTTGGGAAAAATTTCCTAACAGCCAGGCTAATTTAATGAATGCTGTTTCCGGCGTCATGTCTTCTGCTGAAATCACGCCTGCATTCAATAAATCTTTTCCTGTTGAATAAACATTCATGTCAATTCTTCCAAAAAATGCCTGTGAAGCCATTACCACAACACTTTTTTCTGATAATTTCCTGATAGCTTCAAATATTTTTTTGTTTTCTTCTGTTTCGTTTCCTATTGGTGCATGGCCTAATCCTGTTCCTTCTAATACGATTCCTTTAAAGTTTTCTTTTTCGTAGAACTCTAATTGTTTTGCAGTAAAGTTTGGGTAAATTTTAATTAAAGCAGTTTTTTCTTCTATTTCATTTCTTAAAACCAGTTCTTTTCCCTGCTCTTTTTTTCTTGGATAATCTTCTTTTAAGTATGTAATTTTCCTTGATTCAAAATTAATTCTTGCAATTGCAATATCATTTACCGGCTTGAATGAGTCTCTTCTGCTTGAATGCATTTTCCTGCTTTTTGTTCCTGAAAGAATTACACAGTTGTCGTCTGCTGGATTTTCGTGCATGCATATTGCAATCCCGACAAAATCTGTTTTTGCAATAAATTCTGTTGCACAAATCAAATTCATTGCCGCATCACTTGAACCTCTATCTGAACTTCTCTGCGAGCCGACTAAAATTACCGGAACATTCAAATTTTCAAGCATAAAACTTAATGCAGCTGAAGTATAATGCATTGTGTCTGTTCCATGCCCTACTATGATTCCTTTTAGTTCTTTTTTTTCTTTTACTGCTTTTTCTATTTCTCCTGCTATTTTTTTGTAGTCTTCAAACCTCATGTTTTCTGAAAGCATTTCATACACTGATTTGCTTTCAATGTTTGCTGTTTCCATTAATTCAGGAATGTTTGTAATCAGTTTTTCTTGTTCTATTGCCGGCTTTACTGCTCCTGTCCTGTAATCTACTCTTGAAGCAATTGTTCCGCCAGTGCTTAAAATCAGAATTAAAGGCAAACCCTCAATTTTTCTTACTTCTTTTTTTTCTTCTTTTGTTTCTGCTTCTTCTGTTTCTTTTTTTTGTTCTCCGGTTTTTTCTATTTTCCTGACATTTTCTGTTTTTATTCCAATGTTGTATCCTGACTTCATTTTTAATGCAAGAGAATTCTCGTTTGAAGAAGGCAGTAAAACTCCTGTAAATTCTTCGTTTTCTGTGAAAACTTTTATTTCATCCATTTCTTTTACTGAAAATTTTTCCTTTAGCTCTTTTTTGTCCATGAAAACCAGTTAAATGTAAGACAAAAAAGTATTTAAGCAGTTATTTAACTTTGGGCCTTCTTGAAAACCTTTTAGGCGTAAACAGGCTTTTGCCAAACTTCTTGCCTGGAACTTTTTTTGGCTGTCTGCTTCTGACCTGCAAAAATCTTCCATCAAAAAGCTCATGTGTGCTCACCCCTTTTTTTTGCTTTGATTTCAGGAATGATTTTGTCAAGTGATTCAATCAATATTTACTTTTTTGTGTTTTTTTCTGTTTTAACTTTATGGTATCTAAAAAAGTTTTCAGTGCAGCAGTTCAAAAATGAAGTAAGATTCAATAAGAATATGGTGATAGTGGAAGATTAATCAATTAACTCAAAGTTTTTAGATATATTTAAATAAATCTCCAGACATTAATTTTTTGTGTTAGAAAATGCAGTCAGATGAATGGAAGAAACTAAAGAAATATTCTGGGCAGTGGGTTGCCTTAAAGAGAAATAAAATAGTTGGGCATGGAAAAACCCTCAAGGAAGCTTACAATAAAGGACTAAAATTTTGTAGGGAACCAAAAGTTTTTCAGGTTCCAGAAAACGCAAATGAAGTGTACCTTTTATGAGTTTTAGTTTTGGTTATAAACGTTTTGGCAATCGAATTCTCCCAATAATTCCAGTGAAAATAAAATACAAAAACAAAAGCCTGTTAACTGATGCATATGTTGATAGCGGGGCAAGCGTAAGCACTTTTAATTCAGAAATAGCAGAATTTCTTGGAATAGATTACGTTAAAGGAAAAATTGTTTATCCTTTGGGAACTGCAGGCCACATAAAAGCTTACTTAACAGAAGCAACTCTGGAAATTAACTGAATTGACATTAAATGCAATATTCTATTTTCAAGGGAACTTGTAAGCAAGTTCAACTTGATTGGATTACAAGGAGTATTTGATAAATTCAAAATAACTTTTGACAACAAAAACAAGAAAATAACATTTGACGAAAATTAGCCAATTAATTCAAAGGAAATCCTGTCTCTTTCTTTTCCTTTGTTTTCTCTTCCAAGGATTTTAATTTTTCCTATTTCTTTTGTGTTTTTTGCGTGTGTGCCTCCGCAAGGGCAGTTGTCTATTCCCTGAATTTCAATTACCCGAATTTCCTGCAAGGCTTCAGGCAGTCTTGAAAATAAAACTCTTCTTTTTTCGTCTACTTCCTCCAAGACAGTTTTCCTGTCCTTAAAAGAAATTGTTATTGGAATTCCTTTTTCAGTTATTTCATTGAATTTGTTTTGCATTTCTTCTAACATTGCTGAATCAAATTTAATTGGATGAAAATCCATTCTGCTTTTTTCTTCTCCAATCTGATTCCCAACAGTGCTTGCTTCGTATTTGTTCAGAATTAAAGCTGAAAGCAAGTGCTGTGCTGAATGCATTCTCATAAATTTATAGCGTAAATTCCAGTCTAAAACTAATTTCACTTCAGTGTCTTTTTTTGGAATTTCTCCTTCAAGAAAATGAATTATTTTTTTGTCTTTTTTTTTCACTTCTTTAACTAAACTTTCTTTTTCTTTCCAGATGATTTTTCCTTTGTCTGACGGCTGGCCTCCGCTTTCAGGATAAAAAACTGTTTTATCTAATTCAACCCATTTTTGTTCCTGATTGCAGTCAATTACTTTTGTTTGGGCTTCTTTCAGATAACAGTCTTTTAAGTAAAGCATTTCTGTTTCCATGAAAGAAAAAAAAGAGGAAATCAATTAATATTTAATTGTTTTTGTTCAGATTTCTTGCATGAAAGTTGCAGGCTTGTTTTCTGGCGGAAAAGACTCTTGTTTTGCTGTTAACTGGGCGTTTGAACAAAAACATAAAGTTGTTGTCTTGATTTCGGTTATTTCAAAGAATCCTTACAGTTTTATGTTTCATACTCCAAACATTAAACTGACTTTTTTTCAGGGCCTTGCAGCAGAAATCCCTGTATTGCATGCAAACACTTTAGGCAATCCTGAAAAAGAATTAGATGACCTGAAAAATGCCTTAATTAAAGTAAAAGAAAATTTTGGGGTTCAAGGGATTGTTACTGGCGCATTAGCTTCTTCTTATCAGAAAAAAAGAATTGAAAAAATCTGCGAAGAACTTGAATTAGAGTGTTTTTCTCCTTTATGGCAAAAAGACCAGAAAAAGTATGTTAAAGAATTAGTGCAAAAAAAATTTGAGGTATTGGTTTCAGCTGTTGCAGCAAAAGGATTAAATGAAAAATGGCTTGGAAGGATTTTAGACAAAAAAGTTTTAAGTGAATTAATTGAATTAGACAAAAAAATTGGGTTAAATGTTGCAGGGGAAGGCGGAGAATATGAAACTTTTGTTTTAAATGCGCCTTTCTTCAAAAAAAAGCTTGAAGTAATTGAAGCCGAAAAACACTGGGATAAAACTTCAGGTTTTCTTGAAATAAAAGAATTAAAGTTAGTGGAAAAATAAGTTATTTTTTGACTTTCTTCCAGTCATCCAAGAATTTTTGTATTCCTTTGTCTGTTAAAGGATGCTTAATCATTTTGTCTAATACATCAAATGGAATTGTTGCAACATCTGCGCCTGCTTTAGCTGACTCAATTACATGAATTGGATTGCGAATGCTTGCAGAAATAACTTTGCTTTTAATCCCGAAATTTTTGAATACTTGTGTTGTGTCTTTTATTACCTGTATTCCTTCATTTCCTGCGTCATCTAGTCTGCCTACAAAAACGCTTACATATGTTGCGCCGGCTTTTGCTGCAAGTAATGCCTGATTAGCGGAAAAAATCAAAGTGCAATTAGTTTTGATGTCTTTTTTATTTAATTCTTTTATTGCCTTTAATCCTTCTTCATTCATTACAACTTTAATTACAATGTTTTTGTGTATTTTCTGGTATTCAATTCCTTGTTTTACTATTTCTGAAGCTTTGTCTGCTGTTGCTTCAACACTGATTGGCCCGTTAACTATTGAAACAATTTCCTGAATTATTTTTTTGAATGGCTTATTATTTTCTTTTGCTATAAGTGAAGGATTAGTTGTTACTCCATCAACAAAACCCATTTCATAGTATTTTTTTATTTCTTCTGTGTTTGCTGTATCAATAAAAATCTGCATTCTTTCACCTTTTCTTAAGAACTATTATTGCGACTAATTTTTAATTATTGTTTTTTCATGTTTTTTGTAAATGCAAAAATTTAAATGCTTCTTTAACTTAGTTCTATTATGGCAAAAGATTCTTTATTGAAAACTGACGGAGTTCAAGATCATTTTCAAAGGATAATTTATCCTTCAAGCCAAAAGCCTTGGGCTAATGCAGGGATGGATAAGATTTTTGGTAAATTGCAGGTTGGTAGTAGCAGAACTCTTATTCCAAGCATTTCTGGACCAGAATTTTTGTTTATTTATCCTGAAAACGCTCAAATAGTTATTTCAAGACTTAAGCCAGGGCAGCATGCAAGTGTTGGAGGAATTTGTTTTCTTCACTCTGGGATGGTTTTTGCAGGTAAAAGAGTAGTTGATAAGAGAGGAAGAAGACGCATGGTTTATTTGGATTTAGCAGCTACTTTGCCTAAAGAAGTTTTTCCTGGAGGCAGACCATTACAAAAATCAGATTTAATAAAACTTAATGGAGCAAAAATTTCAGATAAAGGCTGGAGACTTTATGCCCCTGGAGTAAATCAAGGCGCCCCATTAGGAATGGTAAATAAGATTTTCCGTTATTTTGAAACAGCAAGAGCTACTGGAACAAATTTAAAAATAGTTGTTCCAACTTTTGAGTATACTTCTTCAGTTATAGCAAGTATGCGTTTGCTTCATATGGAAGAAGAAAAAGGAGCCAGACAAGCACTTCAACAAATAGCAAAAAACTACAGAGAAGTTTTTGGCAGAATTCAAAGAGATTTTTTTCCTGAGGTAAAATTAGATGTTGTAATGACACATAGCAGTAAATACCGAGCAGAAATTAATCGGTTTGCGAGAAAGCATCCTGAAATAATGAAAATACAAGAAGGGGCAACCAATGGCTTTGCTTCAGCTTTTTCGCCGGAACAAAGAAGAATCATAAGAAGATCGTCTGAAAAAGAATCTGCATCCTATAGAAAACTTTTCTCTTATTTTTTTTCAACTAGAGAGCCAATAATTTTCATGCTGCATGGAAGAGACCTTATTGGTTATCCTTTAGAAGGCTTTCAGGCTGCTGAAATGGTTGTTGGAAGAAGACATCTTTCAAAAAATGTTTTATTTTTGGGAGTTCCTGGAGGCCCAGGAGTTGCAGCTAAAGATTCTAGAAATGTTTTGCTTGCTGGTTATTTTGGAGGAGATTCAAAAAGATTAGGAAAAAGAGACAGTATTTTGCCCGATAGGCAAGATGCAAGAACTGACGATTATTTTGCCAGAAGAGCAGAAAAAGCAACAAGCGACCATCTTCCAAAACATGTTGGAGAACAAGTTCAAAACCCAGCGGGAAGATGCCCTTCATTTATCTATACTAGAACTTTAGGGCATTATGTTGGAGTAAAAGAAGGACCGCATAAAGTAAAACAAGGATTAGGTAGATGTTTTGCTAATTCTTCGCATAAGCAATGCGGTGATTTGCTTGGAAAAACTCATTCAAGGCTAAAAAGAAAATTGCATCCCCCAAAAAGGCAGAGAAGAGTACAACATAGAAGATAATTTTTTTGATAAAACTTTTGGAAAAAGTTTTATCGGCAGTCAGGCCCTCTGGTGTTTTCTGTTGTGAATTCATTTGTGCCTATTTCAAAGTTTTTTTCAGGAAACTCTTTTTTCCAGGTATACTTGCATTCAAACCCATAAAGGCAGTCAAAACAATAATATCTTATAGTGCATTCAGGGATAGGCGTTGAAGAATCAGATTTAAGTATTACTTCTTTTTTTTCCTGGTTTATTCTGCAGTCGTAATCTGGTTCTCCGTAAACATTTGCAGTGAATTCTTTTTCCACAAAACCATAATCCATTCCAGTAATTTTTACTTTAACTAAGTATTCTCCAGGCGAATCCAGTTCTATTTCTCTTTCAATGGTTTTTGTTTCTTGCGGCATTATTTTTTCAGGACTGCTTGAATCAGTTTTGATTATTTCTTCTTTTTTTTCTCCTTGTTCAAAGAAAACCACTAAAACAGTTGTTTCAAGTACAGCAAAGTTTTCTGTTGTCTGGCCTGCATTAAGTATTTTTGCCTGAATTTTCAGTTTTTCTGAATTAAAATAAAAATTGTTTGTGTAACTGAAGTCAACCAGCTTAACTTGTGCTGGAACATCCCCTAAATATATTTTGCAGAAAAAAGTTCCTTTTATTTCTTCACATCTAGTGCTAACAACAGGGTTTGATTTTTCGTTGAAGAAAACGCTTTTTTTTGTCCACTGGATTTTTGAATTGCATTTATCGTTTTCTGCACAGCATTTTTCAAATGAATTGCATTGGAATTCAATTTTTGTGTCTGTTGTTTCAAGGGCTTTTTCTGTAAGAGAAACATCTTTTTGAAAGCTTATTTCATATTTTGCGTTAAACTGCCCTAAATTTTTTTTTGAAAAAATTATTTGCTGGTTTATTTGTTCAATTATTTTTTCTTCTGGAAAAGCTGCAGGAAAAAAAACATTTTGAATAAAAAAAATCAGGTAAACAAGAATAAGAAAACTCACAATTATTTTGAATACATTCATTTTTTTCTTCTCCTAGTAATTCCTGCTTCTTTTCTGTAAAGTGAAATCAAAAGCTTTCTTAACACATAGCCTATTCCTAAAGTAATCACAACCAATGCAATTGCTTTATCCCATTGGCCTTTCATAAAATAAATGTTTCTGAATTCACCTAAATATTCGCCGAAAGCAATTGTTGCATAAGCTACAAGCAAAAAGCCAAGCATAAACAATATTACCCTGAACGAAAACAATAATTTGTCTTTCATTCAAAGAATAAGGCTTTTCAGTTTATTAATTTTTTGTGTTAATCAGGCGTTTCTTCTTTTATTGTTTTCTGTCCTTCAAACATTTTTTCTATTTCTTTTTCTGTTGTTGCCTGTTCCGGCTTTTTGTCTGAACGGACTGAAATCATTCTCGGAAACCTTAAAGCCAAGCCTTTCCCTTCCTTAAAGCAGGCTAAATGAATTGGGCTTTTAGTTATTTCATCTGCTCTTATTTCAATTACATATTTTGGTTCAACCCAAAAATCCGGCTCTAAATTTGATTCAACTCTTGCAGGCTTTTTCTTTGAAGAAATTTTTTTAAGGATTTTTTCGAGTTCAGACAAGTTTTTTTCTGTCAAGCCTGTGCCGATTTTTGCAATGCTTTTAAATGAATCGTCTTTTTCTGAATAAATTCCTGTAAGCAATGCACCTAAACCGAATTCAGTTCTTTTTCCTTTTCCTTTATAGTAACCTATTATTACTCCGTCAACTGAATCAGTTAATTCTCCTTTATAGCTTCTTTTTAGTTTAATCCATGCAAACTTTCTTGCGCCGGCAATATATTTTGCATTAAGGTCTTTTGCAATAATTCCTTCTAATCCTTTTGAAACGCTTGAATCAAAGAATTCATCCAGCTTTTCTGATGAATTAGTTTCAATGCTTTTAGTTAATTCAATTGTTTTTCCTTTTCCAATCACTTCCTTTAATTTTTTTCTTCTTTCAATAAAAGGTTTTTTCATGTAGTTTTCTTCTTCTAACATCATTAAATCAAAAGCAAACAGTTTTAACGGAAACTCTTTTGCTTTGTCTTCTATTCCATATTTTCTTTTTCTTTGGATTGTCAGCTGGAATGGAAGGAATTCTTCTGTTAATTCATTAAAGGCTATTGCTTCTCCTTCAAAAATAACTTTTTTTGCTTTTAGTTCTTGTATTGCTTTCACTAAATCAGGAAACATTGGAGTCATGTTTTCTGACTGCCTTGAATAAATCCAGACATTTTTCCCTTCTTTATGACATTGTAATCTAAATCCATCGTATTTTGATTCAACAGCGCATTTTCCTAATTTTTTTATTATTTCTTCAGCTGAATTAAGCCTTTCAGCTAAAGTTGGCCTGATTGGAATTCCTGCCTGAATTTTTATTTCTTTTAATCCATTTAACCCTTTTTCTTTTAGTTTTTCTGCAATTGAACCCAAATCTGAATGAATATTGTATTTTTCTTCTATGTTTTCCCTTAACTTGATTTTAATTCTTCTTTCAAATTCTTCTTTCCATTCTTTTTCTTTAATTTTTTTTTCTTGCATTTCTTTTTCTGTTTGTTTAACCCATTCTTTGTTTTGTTTTCCTTCTTCAATTAAATTCCAAGCCAAAGCATCCAGTATAGTTGGATCTCCTATTCCTAGTCTTAAATTCTCTAATGGAATTCTTGCAATAAACCTGCTTTCTTTTCCTGAAGCAGAATTGAATAATTCTGCCATTAACTTCAGCTTTACTTCTTTTGAACCAGAGCCTTCCCTTGTAGAAATTTTAATTAAGTTATCAAAAACTTTTTCTACGCTTAATTCTTTTGAAAACAATGCTGACTGCTTTTTTTGTTCAGCAAAAGCTTCTGCAACTAATCCTAGATCGCCTTTTTCTCTGAATTCTTTTTCTATTTCTTTTCTTGTAAATCCTGTTGTTTTTGCAATGGCGTCCATTACCATTTTTTCTCCCAAGCCTGACTCTGTTTTCTCGTAGTTTGAGCCTAACCTGCCTTGACACAAAAAAACAATTTTTTTGATGTCTTTTGCTGAAGCTTTTTCAAGTAATTCACTCAGAATTGAAGTCATTTCAAGCCTGGAAGAAGTTTTTTCTATTTTGTCAAAGAATTCTGCCAGTTCCCTGAAGTTCATACTAAAAGGTATGTTTTTACTTATTTAAATAAATTGTTTTCCTGAAGCCTTGATTTAAAAGCTTTTTTCAGGAGTTTTCTTATTGTGTTGCAGTATTTTGTAACGCATTTTGCTTTGCCTTTTTTTTTAAAAGGCAGTGCAACTTTATGTTGCACGTTTTGGCAACTTGCCTTTTCTTAAAAGGCAGTTTTGATAAACCTTTTATTAAAAGGTTTTGGGGCTATGGTGTAGCCTGGTCTAGCATTGCGGCTTTGGGGCAACAACTTTTATAAGTTTTGTAAATGGCGTAAGCCTGTTTTTTGGTCAAGCTTTTTGGAAAAAAGGTTGTTGCAAATCAGCCGTTGACGAGAGTTCAAATCTCTCTAGCCCCATCGCGGTTTCGCCCGCGAGCAACGAGGCGCAACATAAAGTTGCGCTAGCACGATTGTAAATCGTGCCTTGCACTAAACTGACGGAACAGTTTCGTTTAAGCACGATGTGTTATCTTTGATAGCACTGCTATTTATTTTACTGTTACTTCAAAATAGCTTCCTAGATCGTCTTTTCTTTCCACGACAACTTTATAGTTTCCTGCTTTCAAGCCTGTTACTTCAACTGTGCTCTTGTAATAGCATAAGCAAATCCATCTTTCTTCAGGAGGAGCTGTTGTTGGTCCAAAAACGAATTTATCATAATCTACTGTTTCCATTTCTTCAATTAAAATTTTTCCGTCAGTGTTAACAAAAGCATTAACGTCAATTTTTGATGCATTACAATACATTCCGCCAAAAAATTCTGCTGTAATTGTTCTGTTTCCTGCAGTTACTTTTGGTTTGCCGTCTAATACTTCTTCTTCTGTAGGGCTTCTTTCATCTGGAATGAATTCATTGTTTTTTATTTGCCCTAAACATCCTGTTGTTTGAATATTAAAATTCAAGGGAATTTTTTCAGGTATTTCTTCAAAAACAAAATCATCAAGGTAAGCGTTTTCGTCGTTTATGTCTTCAAAAAAGTTTTCGTCTGTAATATATCCTTCAGTGTTTTCCTGTAAAGGGAATTGTGAAACCAACACAATCAAAACAATAATGACTACTGCAAGAATTCCTGCATAATGCTTTTTTGTCAACTGCATGTTTATAATACAATAAAACTTTTATTTAAAAGTTGTTATTCAAGGTAAGCTAAAAGTAAAGCTATAAATAGTTATTTTTCCTTTCTTTTATTGCATGATTTCTGATTTAGTTGAATCAACAGACAAAATAAGGAAAGCATTTGAAAGAAACGATTTAGTGAAGTTAAGGCAGTTAAGCAATGGTTTAATTGAAGAAGCTGCATTAAAATCAGATAAAGTTCTTGCACAGCTTTCTTTGATTTCTTATTCTTTGCAGAAACTTTTATCAAAACCGCATATAATTGAAACCCAAAAATGGGCTGAAATAAGAAAAACAATTATTTTTTCCTTGAATCAAGCTTCAATGCATTTAAAGAAAAAAAACTTTGGTGAATTCAAAAAAGAATTAAATGGGATTTCAGAAAAAGTTTTTGAAGTTGATTCTTCGATGGGAAACTATATTGCAAACATTTATGAGAAAGCAAAAATAAAGCAGGCTTCAAGAGCTTATGCTTTGGGTTTAAGTTTAATGCAGTCTGTCAGCCTTACAGGCGCTGATGAAAAAGAATTATTGAATTATATTGGTGCAACAAAAATTCATGACAGGGAAAAAAGCATTAAAGGAATTAATGAAAGAAAAAAGTTTTTGGAAGGGATTTTTTTTGAATGAAATAGTTTTTGATTCAAGTTCAATTATTTCTGTTTCACAGAATTGCCTGATGAAAGTTTTGGGCAATCTTTCAAAAAAAACAACCAGCCGATTTCTTATTCCAAGAGCAGTTTATTCTGAGTCAGTTAAAAGGCCTTTAGAAATAAACAAGTTTGAATTAAATGCTTTAAGAATAAAAAAAGCAATTGATTCAAAATGGCTGCAGGTAGAAAAAGAAGCCATTGACGCCTCAAAAATAGAGTCTCTTGCAAACAATATTTTTTTTTCAGAACAAAAGCCTTTAAGGATAATTCATTTAGGTGAAGCAGAAACAATTGCTTTGTATCTGAAAAGAAATGCTTCAATTCTGGCAATAGATGAAAGGACTACCAGAATGCTGATTGAAGAGCCTGAAAACCTTGCAAAAAAATTAAGGTTTAATTACAGGAAAAAAATCAAAACCAACAAGGTAAACCTTCGTAATTTTCTTTCTGTTGCAGGAAACATTAAAATGGTTAGGTCATGTGATTTGATTGCAAAAGCATTTGATTTAGGCTGTTTTGAAGGAGAACTTGAATCTTCAGTTAAGTCTTTGGAAGCAGCATTATATGCCTTAAAGTTTAATGGCTGTGCTGTTTCAATGGAAGAAATAAAAGAATACTTAGTGTTGTTGAATGAAAATAGTCAAGGCAAGAAAAAAAGATTTCAGTGAAATACAGGAAATGATTGAATCAGAGTTTCCTTACACTAAAAAAACCCTGGAAAAAACTGAAGCAAGAATAAAGAATAAAAACCTTATTTTCACTGCAATAAATGGAATAAAACTTTTAGGTTTTGTTGAATTCAAATTAAACAAAGAAAAAGCAGGATTTTTTGGCATGGCAGTAAAACAAAAATTCAGATGCAAAGGCATTGGAAAAAAATTGTTCAGGTTTTTTTTGGATTACTGTAGGAAAAAACAAATAAAAAAAATTTCGCTTATAGTAAAAAAAGACAATCTGCTTGCAAAAAAAATTTATTTTTCTGAAGGCTTTTTTAAAGTAAAGGAACTGAAAAAAACAATTGATGGTTCAATTGTAGAGGAAATGCAGTTAAACCTTGAAGAATTCAAGGGAACAGCTTAATCATACAAAATTTTAATTACAGTTTCAATTATTTTATTGCTTTTTCCTTCAGTGTGCATTGCTTCAATGATTTCTTCTTTAGTGTATCTTTTAGTCTGTGCTTCAAGGGATGAAGCCAGCTTTTTCACTTCTTTTATTTCTTTTTTTGTCAGTCCGTCAAAAACTTTTTTGTCAATTGTTTTTACTCCGATTGTTTTGGCAATTCCCCTGCCAAAAAAGCCTGTTATGTTTCCTAATTGTTGTGCAACACTTAAGTTTTCTTCTTTTTCTTCTTTGTGCAAACCGGCTTTGGATGGAATAATATCTGAAAGCTCTTCAATTCTTTTCTGCGGGCTGCTTGGTTCCTTTATTTCAGGTTCTGGTTCTTCGTAGTCAATTTTCTGGAATTCAATGCTTTTTTCTTTTTTTGGAACAGGCTTTGATTCTTTTTTTGGTTTAGATAAAACAAAACTTTGAAGTATTTCTTCTTCCTCTTTTTTTTCTTCTATTTTTTTTTCTTTTTTTTCAGGAAGAATTTTTTGCACCTTATTTTTTTCTTTTATCATTTTTTCTGAAAGCCCTTTTTCAAATATTTTTTCTTCTGCAGGAGTTTCTTTGTTTTTTTGTGTTATTGTCTTGTATTCTGCGGCAGTATGTTTTAATTCCTCAAAAACATCTTTTTTTTCTTTTGGTTTTTGTTTTTCTTCCGGGTGAAGCGGCTTTTCTTTCATTTGAATGTTCAGTGAACTGATTTTGTTTTCTTTTTTTTGCTGTTCGCTTTTATGCCAGTGGCCTTCCCTGAAAGGAATTTTCTTGTCCAGTTCTTCTGGTTTAAGGTTTTTTTTCATTTTTTCCAGGGTCATTTCTTTTTTTTCTTTTGGAGCCCATAAATGAGTTGGTTCTTTTTCCTGTATTATTAATGAATCAATATCGCTTCTATCCAAATCCATTCCTTTAATTTTTGATACTTCTTCTCTTAATTCCTGAATTTTTGTTTTTGGTTCTTTTTTTGTTTTTGGTTTTTTTTCTGATTCAGAGATTTTTTCCCTTAAAGCGTCCTCTAATTTTTTTTTCTCTTTTTTTCTTTCTTCAATACTTTTATCTGATTTTATCAGAGAATCTATTTCTTTAACTGAAGGCATTAAACCACTCTTTATAATAAAAGAAAACGATATATAAAAGTTTATTTGAGTTTAATAAGATTTTCCTATATATACAACGCTTTCAGCCTTTTTTTTGCATACAATGCAGTTTCCTGCAGGTTTTTCCTTGATGAATTTTGTGCCTCTGATGCTTGCATTCATTTCTTTTTCTATTTTTTCTGCGCAATCATTTCCCTGCATTGAAACAGAACAAAATCCTGTTTTAACAATTTTTCCTTCTTCAACTGCTTTTTTTACTTTTTCAATTGAATCAGCTTCAACAATTTTTTCCTCAAATTCCTTTACTGCTTTTTTCTTTAAATAATCCATTTGTTTTGTTCCTTCAGATAAAATAAATTTTTCAATTCCTGAAATTTTTTCTTTTGTTTTTTTTCCTTCATGCCTTAAGAAAACTGTTGCTTTTTTTTCTTTGATTTCTTTTTCTCCTAATTCTATTCTGAACGGAACCCCTTTCATTTCCCAGTAATAAAATTTTTCGCCCATTGTTTTGTCAGTTAAATCAATTTCAGTTCTTATTTTTGCTTTTCTCAGCTCTTCCTGTATTTTTTTTGATTCTTTCAGGACTTTTTCTTTGTTTTTTTCATTATAAATTGGAATAATCACTGCTTGCAATGGTGCAACACTGAAAGGAAAAATTAATCCTTTGTTGTCTCCATGAATTGAAATTATTGCGGCAAAAATCCTGCTTACTGCAGGACCATAGCATGTAGTCCAGCAGTAATTTTCTTTTCCTTTTTCGTCAACAAATTTTACTTCAAATGCTTTAGTAAAATTTTGTGAAATAATATGCGTTGAAGGTAATTGCAAGACTTTTCCGTCAGGCATTAAAGTGTCTGCAGCAAAAGTTGTTTCTGCTCCGGGAAATTTATCCCATTCCGGCCTTTCAAAAAAAATAAATGGAATGCATAATTTGTCTAATAAAATTTCTTTTGTGGTCTGCATGTCTTCTTCTGCTTGTTTGAAAGCGTTTTCTTTTGAGTCAAATGCATTATGTGTTTCAATCCAGTAAAATTCCCTGCTTCTGATAAAAGGCCTTGTGGCTTTTGTTTCATATCTGAAAACTTGTGCTCTCTGGTAAGTCTTGAATGGTAAATCTTTATAGGAACGAATCCAGATTGAAAACATTTGATAAAATGCTGTTTCTGATGTAGGCCTTAAAGCCATTTTTTCTTCTAGTTTTTCTCCTGCTCCTGTTTCTGTTACCCAAAACACTTCTGGCGCAAATCCTTTTACATGATTTTTTTCCATTAAAAAATTTTTTTCAGGAATAACAACAGGATACCAGTAAGGCTTATGGCCTTTCAATTGAAGTGTTTCCTCCAAGAAATCATATGTTTTTTCCATTGCCAGAACAGACCAAGGCTGGAATACAATAAATCCTTTAATATTATAACGCAGATCTCCTAATTCTGCTCTTTTGATTATCTCTGAATACCATTCAGAGAAATCTCCTTTTTTGTCAAAATCAAAAGTCACTTTTTCTTTTGCCATAACAAAGTTTCTGCCTTACTTAATTTAATTGTTTTTGTTTAATTAAAAGCGCTGAATGATTGCAGTCCGGCTTTATGCTGTCGCGATTCCGCTCGCGAGCCACGGTGCACGCCGTAAAGTTGTGCCAGCACCTTTTAGAAAAAGGTGCAACAAAAAACGTACGAGTGGAATTCGTGCCAGCACCACTTTATGTGGTGCATGCATGTTAACTGGGCGTGACAGTTATGGGAGAGCCGAGATTTGAACTCGGGCCGACACCATGTCAGAAAACTCTTTTTTGAAAGCTTATTTTAGTTCAGCCTTTTTCTAAGAAGCTTGCCCCAAGGTGTAATCCTACCAGACTAGACTACTCCCCCAAATTTTGATTAAACTTTTTTAAGAGTTTAAAATAAAGTTTTTCCAGTTCTTCTGACCTTGTTTTCCTTGAATTTTTTTCTGCAGTCTTTAATGCATTAACTGAAAGTTTTTCATATAATTTTTTGTCTGAAAAAATTTTGTTGATTTTTTCTGCTGCTTCTCCTGCATTAAACGGTTCAAACAAAAATCCATTAATTCCTTCTTTTATTGTTTCTGGAATGGCCATTTTGTCTGCGCCAACTGCAGGCATTCCTGTAGCCATTGCTTCTGCAATGGTCAATCCTTGTGTTTCCATTGTTGCAGCAGTAATAAACAAGTTTGATTCAGCCACTTTTCCTGCAAGATTTTTTCCTTTTAATGCACCAGTAAAAACAACTTTTTTTTCAAGGTTTTTTTCTTTTGCTTTTTCTTTTAGTGTTTTTTCTGCAGGTCCTGAACCAATTATTGTCAGTTCAGCGTTTTCAAGCAATGAAAGAACTTCAATTAACACTTCAATGTTTTTTTCAAATGACAGCCTTCCAAAATAAACAAGTTTTTTTTTCTTTAAGCCTTTGTCGCATTGAACTGAATTAAATAACTTAAAGTCTATTCCATTCGGCAAAACTTTAATGTTTTTTATACTGTTTTTTTCCAGTTCTTCTGCTGACTGTTTTGTTGGAGTGGTAATTAGATCACATTTGTTGTAAAACAATTTAGTGTAAAACCAGACTCCTTTTTTTGCTAGTTCGCTTTTTTTAATTAAAGGCAAAGGCAAATACATTAAAAAGTCAGGCAAGTAAGTATGGTAGGTTCCAATGCTTTTTTTATTGAATTTTTTTGCTAAATTTAATCCAATCCAGCCTACAGAAAAAGGAGTATG
>JAHJUD010000087.1 GCA_018829335.1 Microcaldota archaeon
GCCGACTAATTCATCTAATTCTTTTGAGCCTGTGGTAATTTTTCCAATGCTTTGCCTTCTTTCCTGTATTTTGTCTGCTGTCTCATAACCCATTTCAAGTGATTCTCTTGCAGCATTAATTGCTTTTGTTGCAGTAATTTCCCCTAATCCTGCTGCTTCCATTAATTCTGCTGGAGAAGCCACTGCAATATTTTCCATTGTTTTATATCCTGCTCCAATTAATTTTTCTGCTGAAGTTGCTCCAACTCCAGGCAAATCAGAAATAGTTTTTATTTTTTTTTCTTTTAAAGCAGTTTTGCTTTTTTTTTCAACTGCTTCAGATTCAGTTGTATTTGCTGTTTCTTCAGTTAATTCTGTTTCTTCTGTTTTTTCAGTTTCTCTTGTTTCTTCTGCAATTTCATCTGTTTTTTTATTCTTTTTTTCCGCCACTTTAAATCACTCCTGTGCCAGGTCTTTTCAAGTTATTGCCTTTGGCTGGACTCACTTATTAGCCTGCACTGTAAACAATACTTTTCCTTTCTTTTTAAATACTTTTCAGACCAGACTGCCGTTGATTTTTTAATCCTTTTTTAACCCTAATTCTTCTTTTGCGAGTGAAAAAATGATTTCAGAAAAGTTCTCTAAAATTCAGCCGTCAGAAACTTTAGCAATTAATGCCAAAGCAAAAGAACTCAAAGAAAAAGGATTAAAAGTAATTAATTTTTCTGTCGGCGAACCAGACTTTAATTCACCTGAAAACGTAAAACAGGCAACAATTAATGCAGTAAAAGAAGATTTCACAAGATATACTGCCGCAGACGGAATAAAAGAATTAAGGGAAAAAATTTCAGAAAAACTAAAAAAAGACAATTCTTTAGATTATTCTTCTGAACAAATTGTTGTTTCAAATGGAGCAAAACAAGTTTTGTATAATGCTTTAATGGTTTTATGCAATAAAGGAAATGAAATAATTATTCCTGCTCCTTTTTGGGTTTCTTATACTGCAATGGCGCATTTATGTGAAACAAAACCAGTTATTACTTCAAATGAATCTTTGAAAATCACTCCAGAAGAATTTGAGAATTCAATTACGCCAAAAACCAAAGTTTTGCTGTTAAACTCTCCAAGCAATCCTACAGGCTTAATGTATTCAAAAAAAGAATTAGAATCTTTGGCAGAAATCGCAGTGAAAAAAAAAGTTTTTGTTTTATCAGATGAAGTCTACGAAAAAATTGTTTTTGATGAAAAACATTATTCTATTGCCTCTTTTAACGACCAAATAAAAAACCTGACAATCACAGTCAATGGAGTCTCAAAAGCTTATTCAATGACAGGATATAGAATAGGTTATTCTGCTTCAAATTCTGAAATAGCTAAAGCCTTGAAAAAAATCCAGTCTCATTCAACTGGTTCAGCTTGTTCTTTTTCCCAGAAAGCTGCTTTAACTGCAATTACTTCAGATGAAACTACACTAAAAAAACAGGTTCAGGAATTCAAAAAAAGAAGAGACTTTATTGCTTCAGAATTAAAAAACACTAAAATAAAATTCATTTCGCCTCAAGGCGCGTTCTATTATTTTTTCAATTTAAAAGAAATAACAAAAGACGACGTAAAATTCTGTTCAGATTTGCTGGAAAAAAAGTTTGTTGCCTTGGTTCCAGGAAAACCTTTTGGCATGCAAGGCTATGCTAGAATGAGTTATGCCTGCTCCCTTGAAGAAATAAAAGAAGGATTAAAAAGAATAAAAGAATTCATTGAATAAAATCTTTTTTACCATTATTTTTCCAAAAGCAAGTTTTTTAAATTCATTTATGAAATCTATTTGTTTAAAGAATATGAAAAAAATTTGTCCTCGTTGTGGAATCATTTTCGAAGTGACTGACGATATAGTATTTTGCTCCAGAAACTGCAAGAGCATGTTTAACCAACCGAATTTTCCAGGCTTTAAGGCAACAACAAGCATTTCAGAAAAATCTTCTTGGGAAAGCCATACAGAAATAATCAGATCAAAACCAAAAGAAACCCAGCCATTAATTCAGGAGAAAGCTTTTGAAGAAAAAAGCAATGAATTGCATGAACACAAATTTCCTGTAGAAACAAAACAATTGCCTGAACTAAAACCATTGCCTGAAATCAAAGCAAAACAGTCAGTCCACTATGAAATAATTGCCGCAAAAAAGAAAAGCAATTAAAACCTAAAACAGGCTTTAATTGAATTCAAGTTACTTGTTTAGCTCTGCTTGGATTGCTTCTCTTAATTTATTCCAGCTTTCAACTTTTTTTCCGTTAACAAAAAAAGTCGGGGTTCCACTTACTTTGTTAATGTTTCCTTGCTGGATCTGGGAATTAATTAAAGCGTCTTTTTCGTTTCCGTCAAGCGTTGCAGTAAACTTTTCTATATCTAACTCTAATTCTTCTGCATACTTGATTAAATCAGCCCTTAATAAATGGTCTTGGTTTTCAAATAATTTGTCATGGTATTCCCAGAATTTTCCCTGGTCGTTTGCTGCTTCAGCTGCAACTGCAGCCTTAAAAGCAAAAGGATGATTACTTAAAGGAAAATGCCTGAATTCAAATCTTATTTGATCTTGAAATTCATTTACTGCGTCTTTTGAATAACTGTATGCTGAACCGCATGCAGGACACTGAAAATCAGAATACTCTATTACAACAATTTTTGCGTCAGGATTTCCCTTAAACGGCCTGCCGTCATTTCCATGAAAAGCTTCAGGATTGCCAAACAAATAAAATCCTGTTACCGGCCCGCCAAAAATTAAAACTCCTAGCACAGCCACTGCAAGAATTCCTGCAATGATTTTTCCTGCATTAGAATTCTTTTCTTTAGTTTTCTCTTTTTCTTTTAATTTGCTCAAAAAAATAACCTCCAAAAAACAATTATGTATACTGTCTTTATTATTTAAGAAAGCAAATGTTTAAATTTCCTTTTTTTTGTTTAATTAGATGGCTTTTTATTTTCTTTTGTTCCTGTTTTTTAGATGTCTTCCGAAGAAATGATTATCTCAAAAAAACAAATGCTGATTGCAGTTTTAATAATTCTTGCATTGATTGCAGTTTCAGCTGGCTGGATTATTTATTCAAATCAAGAAAAAAAAGATTTAAATGATTCAGACAACAATATTGTTCCTGATTCAAATAATTTGATTGAAGAAAAGCCTGCATTTATTAAAATAATTATTTTAGAAAAACTTGACTGCATTGAATGTGCTTCACTGGATTCTCTTGTTGATGCAATATCTTCTTTTGACGTAAATATTTTGGAAGTTAAAAGAATTGATTCTGTTTCAGAGGAAGGCCAGAATCTTATTAAAATGCATGAAATAACAATGCTGCCTTCTCTTATTGTTAATGGAGAATTCAATGGAACTGAATTGCAGTCTAAATGGAGTGAAATAGGCGAAGAAAAAAACGGTGTTTTAATTTTAAGGAAACCTAATCCTCCTTATTATTCTTTGGAAGAAGACAGGCTTGCAGGAAAAGTTGATGTTTTATTAATTCAGAATTCTTCTTGTGATAAATGTGTTGATTTAAGCACTTTTCCACAAGATTTAGAGCAGGTTGGAGTTTTTATCAGAGACTATAATGTTTTGGAATTTGATTCACCTGAAGCAAAAGAGTTATTGGAATATTATTTGGTTGACAGGCTTCCAGTAGTTTTCTTAAGCCTTGATGCAGCTGAATATGATTTTCTTTCTTCAGTCTGGGATAATCTTGGAACAGTTGAATCAGACGGAGTATTAGTTTACAGAGAAGCAGTGCCTTATTTTGATGTCTTTTCAGGAGAAGTAAAAGGATTGGTTGAAGTTTTACGTCTTGAAGACAAAAACTGTGCTGACTGCCTTGACTCAAATTTAATGGTTGATCCCTTAAAGCAGATGGGAATTGAAATAGTTAAAGATTCAACAATTGATGTTTCCTCTGAAGAAGGAAAATCTTTAATTGAAAAATATTCAATTACAAAAATTCCCACAGTGATTGTTTCTTCTGAAGCCGAAGAATACCTTGACTTTTTCACTGTATGGCCTGAAGTTGGTTCGCAAGAAGACGACGGCAATTTTGTTTTCAGAAGCCTTGAAATATTCGAGCAAAAATTTATTACTTTAGAGTAATTTTCCGCTATTATTCGAGGAAAAATTCATTTCATTAGAGTAATTTTTTTCTAAGATTATTTAAGGAGTATAAACCCCTTTCATTAGAGTAATTTTTCCACGATTAATTCTGTTTCTCCGCTGAAAGAATTGTTTTTTGCTTTACCCAAAAAACTGATTTCTTTTCCTTTTATTTCCTCATTCAGTTCTTCAATTAAATCATCAATTATTATTTCTTCCATTCGGTCCTTTATTTCTTTAGTTGTTTTTCCAATAACTTTTTCTGCCTGCTTTCCATATGCAACAGAATTGATTTCTGCTGTTTCGTCTTCCAGCACAAAAGATACAACCATTTTTTTGTCTGGTTTTAATACCTGCCCGCATTTGCTGCAGAAAAAATTATTGTTTTCTTCTTCTATTCTTCCACTGCATTCAGGGCAGACATTAAACAGCATTTTGGTTTTGTTTAAGTTTTTCATTTTTCCTTTTATTAAAATTCTTTGACCTTCACTTACTTGATTCAGCTTTTTTACCCCAAAAAAATTCTCACATAATTTTTTTAACAAATTTAATCCTTCACTTTCTTTTACTTTAGTGTTTTGAGTTGAATGAAATTCAATTCCATTAAATCCTTTTTTTGCATTCAATGCAGTTAATTCAATTTCTTTGCCTAGTTTTTCTCTTGCTTTTTCATCCCATAAAACAA
>JAHJUD010000088.1 GCA_018829335.1 Microcaldota archaeon
AGAATAAAAGGGCCTTTGTTTAATGGAAACAGAAATTCATTATGCCGAATAGAAGTTGACATTAGTTTAAGGGATGTGCCAGTACTTAAAGCCAGTATCAAAAAAATAGGATTGCAAATAGAAGAAATCCCTTTGTTTCAGGTTGTTGTAATGAGTGAGCAAGAAATTCTTGCAGAAAAAATCAGGGCAATACTGACAAGAAACAAAGCAAGAGATTTGTATGATGTTTATTATTTATTGAAAAAAGGCACTAAAGTAAACAAAGACTTAATAAACAAAAAAATTGAAGACAAACACAAATTCAGTATAACAAAATTAAAAAAATCCATTTTAGAAAAGAAAATAATTTATGACACTGAACTAAAGCCTTTGTTAAAACAATTTCCGTCATTCAAGGAAACTCAATCAACAATAATAAAAGCTTTCCAATAAGCCTGAAAGTTAATATGTAATGTTTTGTGTCAAAGTTTCTATTTGAATTGTTTTTCTTTTTTTATTTTTTTAATTCTTTTTATTTTCTTTTTTTGTTTAATTCCTGCTTTTTTGTGATTTCTTTTTTTTCATTTTTTTTTGTTTTTAAGCAGCTTTAGTTTCAGCCTAAAACAGCAGTTCCTTCAGTTTATTCTCCAAAAAATAAGTACATCATGATGTACATAAAACTTAAAAACATGTGCATTGTAATGTATGTATGGATTTTGGCAGAATTGAAGAGTTTAATGAGTGGTGGTTTACAGAAAGAGTTTCTAAAGACCTTTTAAAGGAAAAGAAAAGAAAGCTTTTTTTTGAACTAAAAAGGTTTTCAAAGAAAAGGCAGATTGTTTCGGTTACTGGGTTAAGAAGAACTGGAAAAACAACTTTGTTGTATCAGATTATTGATTTCTTGCTTGAAGAAGGTGTGGATAACAATAATATTCTTTATTTTAGTTTTGATGAAAGAGTGGAAAAACTTGATGAAGTATTGGATTCATATAGGGAAAATAAGGGAATTGATTTTAGAAAACAAAAAGTTTTTGTTTTTTTGGATGAAATACAAAAGCTTGATGAATGGACTGACCAGATAAAAAAAATGTATGACCTTTACCCAAAAATAAAGTTTTTTCTTAGTGGTTCAGAAGGAATTTTCTTGTCTTCAAAAACAAAAGAAACGCTTGCAGGAAGAATATTTGAATTAGTTTTAAAGCCTTTGTCTTTCAGGGAATTTATTTACTTTAAAGGCTTTGATGAATCCGAACTTCCGCAGATTAAAAAGAAACAGCTTTTTTTGGAATTCCTAAAAAAAGGCGGTTTTATTGAAGTATTAAACATGAATGAAAAAGATGCAAAACTTTATATTATTTCAGCGGTTGTTGATAAAATTGTTTTTCAGGATTTAACTAAAATAAGCGGCATAAGGGATATTGACTTAATGAAGACAATTGTTGAGCTTGCTGCAGTAAATCCCGGCATGTATTTAGATTACCAGTCGCTGGCAAAGCAGCTGGATAAAGACAGAAGGACAATAAAGCAATACATAACTTTATTGGAACAGAGTTTTCTGATAAAGATAATGAAAAACTACAGAAAAAGCAGTATTTCAACTTTAAGGAAAATAAAAAGAATTTATCCAGTTGACACTGCATTAATAAATGCATATAAGCTTGTTCAGGATGAAGGATTTTTTGGCAGAGTTGTTGAAACAGCAGTAATTAATTCAAGCAGTTCTGTTTTTTTCTGGAAAAACTCGTATGAAGTAGATTTAGTAACTGATTGTCCTGTTGAAGTAAAGTTTAAGAATAAAATAATTTCCAGAGATTTTGCCGGCATTAAAGCATGTATGAAAAAGTTTTCTTTCAAAAAAGCCATAATATTGACAAAAGACACAGAAGAACAACACAAGCTGAAAGAAGGAATAGTTTCTTTAATTCCTGTATGGAAATTTCTGCTGGAAGAAACATCAGAAAACTGATTGTGCAGAAATAAAAATTTTTGAATTACGCCTGCAAACTTTGAATTGTTTTTATTTATGCCTGAAAACTATTTTTTATGGTTTGGATTGTTAATGGAATATTGTTTGTTTTTTTGCTTCATAACTGAAGCTGTTTGTTTTTGTATTAAAAGCTTTTTTCTTTCATTTAGTTATATTATGCTTGAAGAAAAGCTTGTAATTTGAGTGATTTAAATGAAAAAAAATCCTTTGGTTTCAGTTGTTGTCTGCACTATTGGTGCAAGAGAAATAAAAAATTGTATTGATTCAGTTCTTTCTTCTTCTTACAGGAATTTTGAATTAATTGTAGTGGATGACGGTGCAAAAATTTCTTTAAAGCCTGAAGGCTTTGTTATTGTAAGACAAAAACACAAAGGCCTTACTGCTTCAAGGAACACTGGAATAAAAAACTCTAAAGGAAAAATAATTGCTTTTCTTGATGATGACACTAAAGTTGAAAAAAACTGGATTCAAGAAATTGTTTCTTCTTTTGAATCAGATAAAATAGGGGGTGTTTCAGGCAAAAGCATTGAATATTTTGAAGACCATACTTCAGAAAACAGTTTATGGACTTGCAACAATTATGGCTTGATTAAAGTTAATCCGAAAAAAATGGAAAAAAATGATTTTATTGTAGTTCATGGATGCAATATGGCTTTTTCAAGAAAAGCCTTAGAAGAAGTTAATTTTTTTGATGAAAAATTTGATTATTTTTATGATGAAATAGATTTGGCTTTAAGAGTTTCAAGAAAAGGCTTTGAAATTAAAGTTAATCCTAAAGCAGTAGTTTATCATTTCATTAAATCTAATGCAAGGTTTGGAAACAAATTTGAGTTTGGCAGATTCAAGTATTTTTTTGCTTTAAGAAACTTTAATTCATTGTTTTTTTTTCCTTTGCTTGTATTAAATGACTTGCCTTTTTTGTTTGACGACATAAGAAATTCATTTAAGTTTTTTCTTAAAAAGAAAATCAGCTTTTCTTTTTTCTTTAAAGAAGTTTATTTCATTTTTGGCGGAAGAATTTCCGGAATAAAAAAATTTTTGCTGGATAAATAAAGTCAAAAACCTAATCTTAAAAAGTTATAGTAATCCAAATTCTTCTTTCATTTCAGTTGTTGTAAGAGTTTTTATTCTTTCTTGTTTTTTGAATCCTTTGTCATTGCTCCATATTATTGTGTCTTCTTTTAAGGCACATGCAATATAAAGCCAGTCTTTTGGGTCTTTGATTAATGAAGCTGATGCAGGCAGAAAAGGTTTTAGTTCATTGTCGGAAATGAAATTAATCTGCGAAAGCAGTTTTTGTGTCAATAACTGGAATTCTTCTTGGGCGCCATTAAATTTTTTTTGCAGAAAACTCTTATATTTTTCAAATTCTATTAAGATAAATTTCGGTGAATATAATTCTATTTCTGGCCCAAACCATATTCTTCTTGTTATTCCTTTTTTGAGTAAAGCTGAGAAAAGAATATTAGCGTCAACTGTTACTTTCATTTAAAAGCCTCTTTGCATGTCTTGCTGTATCTTTAGCTACTTTTGTGGAAAG
>JAHJUD010000089.1 GCA_018829335.1 Microcaldota archaeon
TAAATTAATTGAATTAGTATGCGAAAAATGCGGTTTGATTGCAATAAACGACAAAATAAGAAACAGAAAATATTGCGCAATATGCGGTTCTTCAGCTGTTTATCCTGTTGAAATGAGTTATGGATTCAAATTATTGCTTGACGAATTAAAGTCTTTGGGAATAATGCCAAAATTATTAATTAAGGATAAGGTGTAAGAATGGATTACAAAGAAAAATTAAAGCCAGCAAAACTGAATGTGATTTTATTAGTAATTGGTTTTATTTTGGCAGACTTAATAATGGGCAGCCAGGTAACATGCCTTGATGCTCCTTGCGGAATAAACGTTTACTTTGAGCCAGTTATTTTATTGATTTCAGCAATTGTTGGATTAGTGTTTTATATTATAGGGAGTTTTTTGAAAAAATAAAGGTGTAAATTTATGTTAATGAAAAGAATCTCTGGAGTAGAATTCAGTGTATTAAGCCCTGATTCAATAAGAAAATTAAGTGCTTTAGAGATTAAAACGCCTGACACTTACGATAAAGACGGTTATCCAATGGAAGGCGGATTAATGGACCCGCATCTAGGAGTAATTAATCCTGGATTAAGATGCAAGACATGCGGACAAAAAATGAAGCAATGCCCTGGCCACTTTGGTTCAATAGAATTAATAAGGCCTGTAGTGCATTCAGAATTTGGAAAAAAAGTTGAAGAACTGCTTATAGCTTCATGTGATTCATGCGGAAGAATTACAGTTCCAGACGAAAAACTAAAAAAACTGCAGGAATTAGATGAAGCACCAGAAACAAAAGTAAAAAGAATTATTTTAAGGACAAAAAAAACAAAAAAATGCCCTCACTGCGGTATAGCAAAAAAAGAAGTAATGTTAGACAAGCCTACAAACTTTTACTTAAACAAGGAAAGAATTTATCCAACTCAAATAAGAGAATGGCTGGAAAAAATTCCGAATGAAGACCTGAAATTGTTTGGTTACAATACAGAAAAAATCAAGCCAGAATGGTTTGTGTTAACTGCATTGCTTGTTCCTCCGATTACAATGAGGCCTTCAATTACATTAGAATCAGGAATAAAATCAGAAGATGATTTAACACACAAATTAGTTGATATAATCAGAATAAATATGAGATTAAAAGACAATATTGATGCAGGCGCACCGCAATTAATTATAGAAGATTTATGGGATTTACTGCAATATCATATCACTACATTCTTTGACAATAATACATCTGGAGTTCCGCCGGCAAAACACAGAAGTGGAAGAGCATTAAGGACTTTAGTTCAAAGGCTTAAAGGAAAAAAAGGAAGATTTAGATATAATTTAACAGGAAAAAGAGTTAATCATGCAGCAAGGTCAACAATTACTCCTGACCCGTTTATCTCAATTAATGAAATTGGCGTGCCAAAAGAAATAGCAGATGATTTAACTGTTCCGGAATTAGTTACTGACTGGAACAAAAAAGAAATAATTAAACAGATTAAAGACGGAGAAGACGTAAAATATTTTGTAAGACAGAATGGTGCAAGAAAAAGGGTTTCAGAAGCAACCAAAAAAGAAATAATAGAAGAACTTGAAGCAGGATGCAAAATTGAAAGAAAACTAAAAGACGGAGACATTATATTGTTTAACAGGCAGCCTTCACTGCACAGGCTTTCAATGATGGCACACAAAGCAAGAGTAATGACAGGCAAAACATTTAAAATGAATCCAATAATCTGCAAACCCTATAACGCAGACTTTGACGGAGACGAAATGAATTTGCATGTGCCACAAACAGAAGAAGGAAAAACAGAAGCAAAAGAATTAATGTTTGCACAAAACCAGATTATTTCTTCAAGGTACGGTGCGCCAGTAATAATTTTAGACGAAGACGGAGTTTCAGGAACTTATGTTTTGACAATGGACAGCACTAAATTAGACAAAGAAGAAGCAATGCAGTATTATTATGAAATGAGTTTAACTGAACTGCCAAAACCAAAAGCAGGAAACAAATGGAGCGGAAAACAGGCTTTCTCTGAACTTTTACCAAAAGGATTAAATTTAGCTTACAGGACAAACACTGCAAAAGAACTCCAAAAAATGGGATTGCTAACAGAAGAAACAAAAAACAAATACCCTGATGCACTCCTAAAAATAGAAAACGGGGAATTAATTTCAGGAGTAATAGATGAAGAATCATTAGGAGAAGGAAAAGGAAAATTAATCCATATTTTATTTGACGAATACGGCCCTGAAATAGTAGAACAATTTTATCATAAAATAAACAGGATTGTAGGAGACATTTTAACAAAAAAAGGAATGAGTGTAGGATTAGATGAATTTGAAACAAACCCTGAAATAGAAAAAGTTAAAGCCAAAGCAATAAAAGAAGAAATGGAAGAAGGCGAAAAATTAGTTGAACAATTCAATAAAGGAACACTTGAATTAATTCCTGGAAGAACATTAGAAGAATCATTTGAATTAAGAATGATGAGATTAGGTGCAGAAACAAAAGACAAAGTACAAAAAGAAATCATGAGGCAGAAAGTAGAAGAACTTTTATCAGACAAGCCGGCATATAACGCAACAGTAATGATTATGTCTGGTTCAAGAGGTTCTCCAATAAATTTAACAAACATTCAAGGATTATGGGGCCAGGCTTCAGTAAGAGAAGGAAGACCAAAAAGAGGATATATTAACAGATTAATTTCAGCAAACAAGGAAAAAGATGTTGGCGCAAACGCAGGCGGATTTATCCAGCAAAACTTTATGCAGGGAATGAAAGTAAAAGAATTCTTTTACCATTCAATGGGCGGAAGACAAGGAGAAGTAGACACAGGAGTTTCAACAAAAGTTTCAGGATACTTGTACAGAAGACTTGCAAATTCACTAAAAGACCTTTGCATAGCAAATGATTCAACTACAAGAAGCGCAAGTGAAAACGTCATTCAGTTTATGTACGGAGATGACGGAGTATTCCCAATGAAAAGTTACAGGGGAAAAACAATAAATATTTCAAGGGAGCTAGAAAAACTAAACAAATAAATGGTGCTTATTTATGGCAGGAAAAAAAGAAGAAGAAAAGAAAACAAGAAAGAAAAAAGAGCCTGAAACAACAGAATATATTTTAGAAAAGAAAAAAGACGAAGACACGACAAAACACGAATTCCTGCCTGTTTCAGTAATGAGGGAAATGGATGCAAGAGTGGAAAAATATTCTTTGAATGCATCAGAAAAACAAAAATTAATTTCAATTGCAGAAAAAACTTATTTAAAGAATTTAGTTGAACCAGGAGAAGCAGTAGGAATAATTGCAGCCCAATCAATTGGAGAACCAGGAACTCAATTGACTTTAAGAACAAAACATTATGCAGGAGCAGCAGAAGTTTCAGTGGGTTCAGGAATCCAAAGAGTAGAAGAAATAGTTGACGGAAGAAGCCGTTCAAAATACCCTACAATGACAATTTACTTGCTTGAAGAATTCAGGAAAACAAAAGAAGAAGTTGAAAAATATGCTAACAGTTTGGTTGACGTAAGGATTGGAGACATAATAAAAGTAGAAGAAGATTTAGATAAAAGAAAAATTTCAATTACAATAAACGAAAAAGAAGTCAAGGCAAAAAGCATTGACAA
This sequence comes from Microcaldota archaeon, assembly GCA_018829335.1. Lineage (GTDB taxonomy): Archaea > Iainarchaeota > Iainarchaeia > Iainarchaeales > 1-14-0-10-31-34 > 1-14-0-10-31-34. The sequence goes on from JAHJUD010000089.1 coordinate 3,613, forward strand.
AAATGATTTAATAAAAAAAATGGAAAAATACCTGAAATTAAAGTCAAAAGAAAAAGAGGATTCATTAGAATTCGGCCCAAGCAAAGAGCATTTGCTTAAAGGAAGAAAAAATTTGAATAAGCTGATTGCTACAAGAATCCAGGGCGTAAGAGGACTAGAAAAAACAATTGTTGTAGAAGAAAACAAAGAATTTATAATCAAAACAAGCGGAACAAATTTGAAAACCGTATTAAAGCTTCCGGAAGTAGACAAAGACAGGACAACAACAAACGACGTGAAAGAAATAAGCAAAGTATTAGGAATAGAAGCAGGAAGAATAACAATTGTGCAGGAATTATACAAGACTTTCAGAGACAATGGAATACTTTTAGATGTAAGGCACGCAATGTTGTTGGCAGACTTAATGTGCTTTGAAGGAGACGTAAAAGGAATTGTAAGGACAGGAATTACAAGACAAAAAAGTTCTCCTCTTGCAAGAGCAGCATTTGAAGAAACAACAAAGCATTTGCTTGATGCAGCATTCAAAGGCGAAATAGAAGAATTAACTGGAGTAGTAGAAAATATTATTGTCGGACAGCCAATCAAAGTAGGAACAGGAAAAGTTGACTTGGTGATGAAATAATGGATGTAAATATTGAAATCAGAAGAGCAGTTGACACAGGAAAAGTGAATTTTGGAGAAAAAACAGCCGAGAAAAACATTTTAAAGGGAAACGGGGAACTAGTTATTATAAGTTCCAGTGCAAAAAAAGACATCAAAGAAAGGCTGGAACATTACGCAAAATTAAGTGAAATTCCTTTTTATGAATTTCAGGGAACCTCAACTGATTTGGGTTCTGTCTGCGGAAAACCTTTTCCGGTTTCAGTAATGACAGTTTTAAGCAAAGGAAAATCAAAAATACTTGAAATAAAAGAACAAAAAACACAAAAAACAAAAACAACAAGAAAAAAACCAAAGAAAACAAAAACAACAGTGAAAAAGAAATGAAAATCTCCAACAAGGAAATACTCTTAATGAACGCCTTGCAAAACTTTTCCGGAGTAACCGCAAGAGACTGCATTATTGGAGAAAAAAACATTATTTTTGTGGTAAACCATAATGATGTCGGGAACGCAATAGGAAAAAAAGGAGAAAAAATAAACAGGCTGAAACAAAAACTCAAAAAAAACATTGAAATTTACGGTTACACACAAAAACCAGAAGATTTTCTCAGAAACTCACTGAAAGAAATAAAAATAAATGAAATAAAAGAAAAAAAAGAGGAAGAAAAAAAAAGTTTTATTATAAGTCTGGATTCAGAAAACAAAAGAAAAATGATGAACCAGACAGGCAAGCTAAAAAAAATAAAAGAAATAATGAAAAGAAACTATGAAATCGATGAAATCAGAATACATTAACTGCCCTTTTTCTTTTTCCGAAAAGAAAAAGTGCAAGTTGCAACTTAATTCCAAAAGAAATTAAGTGCACACAAAAACTGAAAAGTTTTTGTAGTGCCCAAAAAGAAAAAGGTTTAAAAAAAATTGATTAAAAAAATTGGTGAAAAGTTATGGCAAGAGGAGAATTCAGCGCAAGAAGTCAAGAAAAAAAAAGGAAGAAATGGAGAAAAAAACACAATAAAGAAAAAATCAGGGAAAAAAGAAATGCAAAAAAGCTTAAAGACATTTTAGAAGGTTCCCCTCAAGCAAGAGGGATTGTATTAGAAAAAAGAGGAGTTACAGCAAGACAGCCAAACTCTGGAATCAGAAAATGCGTTTCTCCTGAAACAAAAGTTTATCTGAATGACGGATGTACAATACAAATAAATAAAATGGAAAACAACTGGAATGAAAAAAATATTGAATGCTTTGATTTAAACAGCAAAAAAATTGTTTCAACACAAGTTGTGGACTGGTTTGCAGAAAAAAACAATGAAGTTTTTGAAATCAAAACAATTGAAACAAAAAGAACACTAAAAGCTTCGGGAGACCATCCGATTTATGCAATGAAAGGAAAAATTGACCTAAAAGATCTAAAACCAGGGGACAAAGTCACAGTAATGCCTGGAAACCCGATAGAATTCAAAGAAACAAATAAAATTATTTTAACTGAAAAAGAACTAAGAAAAAATGCAGAAAAAACAATAAGAACAGAAAAAGTAGTGCATGAACTGAAAAAAAATAATTTTCTTCCGTTAAACCTAAACAACAGGCTGATGCCAAAAATTGCCAGAATTGTAGGCCATTTGTTTGGAGACGGAACATTGAGCTGGGGAAAAGCAGGAACAGGCTACAGTGGAAAAATAATTTTCAGCGGAAGAAAAGAAGAATTAAATGAAATTAAAAAAGATGCTGAAGCAATCGGAATGAAGTTATCCCCGATCCAAAAACAGGAAAGAAAAAGCATTGTTGAAATGAAAGGAAAAAAGCATTTAATTAAAGGAACCAGCTTGTCTTTCAGTTGCACTTCAGTGAATTTTTATTCATTATTCAAAAGCTTAGGAGTTCCTTCAGGAGACAAAGCAAACTCAAATTATTCAGTTCCAGAATGGGTAAAGCATGGCCCAAAATGGGTTAAAGAAGAATTCTTGAGCGCATTCTTTGGCTCAGAACTGGAAAAACCAAGATTAAAAAACAAAACTTTTTGTTGTCCTTCATTTAACATAAGCAAAACAGAAAAAGCATTAGAAAGCGGAAAAAAATTGATGAAAGAAATTGAAGAACTCCTAAAAGAATTCAGAGTAAAAGTCTCTTTGATTAAAACAGAAAAATATGCAAAAAGAAAAGACGGAACAAACTGTTACAGAAACCTGCTTTACATTAAATCAGGGCATGAAAACTTAATGAATTTATTTGGAAAAATTGGTTATAGGTACAGCCCAAAAAAAGAATTTTTAGCTAAATACGCTTACCAATACCTTGCAATTAAAACCGGCAAAATGAAAGAAGAACAAAAAGCTTTTGAAAAAGCAATGGAACTAAGAAAAAAAGGATTCACAATTCAAAAAATAACCGAAAAACTAAATAAAACAGGATTTAATCAAATAAAAAAAGGAAGAGTAAATTACTGGATTTCCCTTGGAGTAAAAGAAAAGAAAAAAATAGGTTCAACATCCAAAGAAACTGGATTCAGCCAATGGATAAAAGAAAATACTGCAGGATTAGAAGACAGTGGGCTTGTATGGGAGACAATAAAAGAAATAAAGCCAATAAAAAACCAGATTCTAATGGATGTGACTACCAAAAACACAAACCATAATTTTTTTGCAAACGGGTTTTTGACGGGAAACTGCGTCAGAGTCCAATTAATCAAAAACGGAAAACAATTAACTGCATTAGCTCCATATGACGGAGCAATAAAATTCATTGACGAACACGACGAAGTATTAATTGAAGGCGGCGGAGGAAGAAAAAAAGGAGCAAAAGGAGACCTCTGGGGAGTCAAATTCAAAGTCATTAAAGTAAATAATCAATCATTAGAAATGCTAAGAAAAGGAAAGAAAGAAAAAGTAAAAAGGTAATTTTATGGCTGAAACACTTGTATTTGGAAAATGGAATCCAGAAGAAGTCAAAATAAAAGACATTAGTTTAGTAAAACACATCAGCTTTGAATCAAAAATAATTCCACATACTTTTGGCAAAAACACAAGGAAAAGATTTGGAAAAAGCAACCTGAATATTGTGGAAAGGCTAATAAACAAAATGATGCGTTCAGGCCAAGGAAAAAGAAAATTGTCAGGAAAATATATTCGAGGAAGAAACGGATGCGGAAAAAAACTTCAGGCAATGAGAATAGTTGAAGACGCTTTTATAATAATACAAAACGAAACAAAACAAAATCCATTACAGGTTTTAATCAAAGCAATAGAAAATTCTGCTCCAAGAGAAGATATTACAAGAATAAAAAAAGGCGGAATAGCTTACACTATTTCAGTTGATGTTGCGCCAATCAAAAGAATTGACGAAGCGCTAAAGAATTTGGCTTTAGCTGCATTTTCTTCTTCTTTTAACAAAAAAGTTGATGCCTCTCAGGCATTAGCAAAAGAATTAATTCTTGCTTCAAGCAATGACTCAAATTCTTTTTCAGTCAAAAGAAAAATTGAAGTAGAAAGAATTGCAGTCGGCTCAAGATAATTAAGGGGTGTTAGTATTAGCAAAAGAGAAGATGTTGCAAGACACGCAGAAAAATTCATGAACAACCGAGAAAACATTAGAAATATTGGTGTTGTTGCTCATATCGACCATGGGAAATGCATTGCCCCAAATGAAAGGTTAATACTTTACAATGGAGAAGCAATTAAAGCAGAGGAACTTTTTTCTGAAGCAGAAAAGATTGGAATAAAAGTTGCAGAAGATGAAGAAAAAACTGTTTTTCAGCTACCTGAAAGCTTTTTTGTTTTTTCATTAAACAAGCAAACAGGAGCCATAGAAAAAAAGCCTGTTACTCATGCATGGAAATTAAAAAATTCAGCTGAAATGAAAAAAATCACGTTAAGGAACGGTTTTTCAGTTACCACAACACAAGAACACAGGTTTTTGATTCTGAATAATTTGAAATATGAAGAAAAAGAAGCAAAAGAACTCAAAAAAGGAGACAGGATTGTATGCGTCAGAAAAACAGAGACAAACAGCGAAATTAATTTGAAAGAAGAACTGCTGAAATCAATTTCAGAAAAACCTTTTTATGTGACTGTAAAAAAAGATGCCTATGAATCCTTAAAAGAAGAAACAAGAAAATTTTATTTAAACAAAAAGTACTTTTTGAGCGGATTTTACGGGAAAAAAAGATTACCTCTGAAAGATTTTTTAGAAATGCGCAAGAAAACAGGAAAAAATTATGGACAAGCATATGATGAAATTGAAACAATAAACTTCAAGTGCGGGGAAAAAATAATTTTGCCGAAAAACTTTGAAGACTTTTTTTATCTTGCAGGATTGTTTTTTGGCGACGGAACAGGCAAAAAATTCATTGTAGGAAAAGAAAAACTGGCAAAAAAATTCTCTGGAATATGCAAAGAACTTGGTTTTACCCCCAAAAGAATTGAAAAAAAAGACAGGGTCCCTGAACTATATTCAAACAATACACTCTCTGAAATATTAAATTCTTTGTTTGATTACCCAAAAAAAATGAAAAGCCACAATATCCGTGCTTCAGGCTTTTTGTTTAAAGCAGATAAAAGATTTTCATCAAAATTTCTTCAGGCATACTTTGACTGTGACGGAACAGTTGAAAAATCAAGAAGCGCGATTTCTTTGACTTCAGTAAGCAAGCAAATGATAAAAGACCTTCAACTGCTTTTGCTGAAATTCAGTTGCATTACAATTGTAAATAAAGAAGACAACACTATTTATATTTCAGGAGAATCAAGCAAAAAATTTGTGGAAGAAATAGGCTTCTTTTTGGAAGAAAAAATGCAGAAAGCAGTTGCTTTGGCAGAAAACACAACCGGAAACATTGTATGCGATCTTATTCCAGTAAATGAAGGGCTTGTTGAATTCAGAAACACACAAAACACTAAAACAAGCATGAATGCACTGGGAAAACATTACTATAAATATGAAAACCAAACTTATGCCCCAACAGCCCAGACATTCAAAAAAATAATCAATGCATTTTCTTCTGCAGGAATTGACACTATTGCATTAGAAAAAATAAATACAGAAGAACTTTCATTTATTGAAGTGGAAGAAATTTCAGGAGAATACCATAAAGAAGTGTTTGATTTTACAGTAAAAGACAACCATAATTTTGTTGCACAAGGAATGATAATCCACAACACAACAATGACAGATAATTTAATTGCAGCTTCAGGAATAATTTCAACTGAACTCGCAGGAAAACAACAGTTTATGGATTATTATGAATTAGAACAAGAAAGAGGCATTACAATCAATGCAGCAAATGTTTCAATAGTCCAAAAATACGAAGGAAAAGATTTTTTGATTAATATAATTGATACTCCGGGTCATATTGATTTTGGAGGAGAAGTTATCAGGGCAATGAGAGCAGTAGACGGAGTAATTCTTGTTGTGGATTCAGTTGAAGGAGTAATGCCCCAAACAGAAACAGTAATAAGGCAGGCATTAAAAGAAAATGTAAAGCCATGCTTGTTTATCAACAAAGTTGACCGTTTAGTTAATGAACTGCAGTTAACTCCAGAACAAATGCAGGAAAGATTTGTAAAAACAATCACTCAAGTAAACAATTTAATTTCAAGAAACGCCCCAAAAGAATTCAAAGAAAAATGGACAGTTAAAGTAGAAAACGGTTCAGTTGTATTTGGTTCGGCTTATTATAACTGGGCGATTTCAGCTTTACACATGAAAAGAACAGGAATTTCATTTAAAGGAGTGTATGATTACTGCAAAAACCAAGACCAAAAAACACTTGCACAAAAAAGCTCTTTATATGAAGCAATAGTTGAATTAGTTATACAACACTTACCTAACCCTTTGCAGGCACAAAAATACAGGATTCCAAAAATATGGAAAGGAGAAACTGAAAGTGAAGAAGGAAAAGCAATGCTTGCATGCGACAAAGAAGGACCTTTAGCAATGATGGTAGTAGATGTAAGCGTTGACCCTCACGCAGGAGATGTTGCAACAGGAAGAATTTATTCCGGAACAGTAAGAAAAGGAACAAACGTAAAATTAATTGGTTCACAAAAAGAAATTGCAGTACAGCAAGTTGGATTATTTATGGGGCCTGAAAGAGTTGCAGTAAGCGAGATTCCTGCAGGAAACATTGCAGCTTTAGTAGGCTTAAAAGAAGTTTATGCAGGAGAAACAATTTCAACTCTCAAAATGAAGGAATTTGAAAGTTTTATGTCTAACGCTGAACCAGTAATAACTGTTTCAGTTGAAGCAAAAGAAGCAAAAAATTTGCCTAAATTAATTGAAGTAATAAGACAAATCACAAAAGAAGACCCAAATATTCGTGCAGCAATAAATCAGGATACAGGAGAACACTTGCTTTCAGGAATGGGAGAACTTCACTTAGAAGTAACCCAACACAGAATTGAAGTAGACCATAAAGTTCCTATTACTGTAAGCCCGCCAATTGTTGTTTACAGAGAAACAATAACTAAAAAGTCTCCTCCAAAACATGAAGCAAAAACACCAAACAAACACAACAAGTTTTACATGCATGTTGAAAAAATTCCAGACGAAATACTCGAAAAATTAATTGAATCAAAAATACAGGGAAAAATAAGAGACAAAGACAAGCATTTAGTTGAACAATTCATCGACATGGGAATAGACAGAGAAGAAGCAAAAAGAATCTGGGCAGTAAACAATAATTGTTATATTGTCAATGCAACAAAAGGAATTGAAGCATTATTTGAAGTAAAAGAATTAATTGTTCAGGCATTTAATGACGCAACAAACGAAGGACCTTTAGCAAAAGAAAAATGTCAGGGAGTTAAAGTTTTATTAGTGGACGCAAAACTTCATGAAGATGCAATTCATCGAGGCCCTGCACAAGTGCTTCCTGCAATCACCAGAGGAATTTATGCCTGCATGCTTCAAGCAGATGCTGTTTTACTTGAACCAAAACAAATTTTATCAATTCTTGTTCCATTGGATTTCATGGGTTCAGTAAGCAAAGAATTAGGTGCAAGAAGAACCCAAATAACTGACATGAGAAACGAAGGAGACCAGACAATTATTATTGGAAAATCTCCGGTAAAAGAATTAATTGGATTTAGTGCTTCAATCAGGGGAGCAACACAAGGAAGAGCTGTATGGACAGCAGAATATGCAGGCTATGAAATGCTTCCAAGAGAATTACAGCATAAAACAATAGTTGAAATCAGGACAAGAAAAGGAATGGACCCAGAACCAAAAAAAGCAGACTTCTTTTTTGATTAATTTTTTCTTGCTTTTCTTCTTTTATCTTTTCTTTTTCTTTCTGCAACGTTTTGTTGTCTTTTCCAGAAAGAAGAATGCTTATTCAAAAAATCAACCAACACTTTTCTGGGAATCTTCTGTTTTATAGGGTCAGGCAAACCATTCAAAGTGAAAACCAAAGAATAATTCCCTTCATGAATAACTCTGTCAAGCTGAACTTCAGAGAGCCCGCGTAAAAGAGAAGTTGATACAAGCATATAAAACCTAAAATCTTTAGATGTGAGTTCAGATGCTTCTTTTCCCAAAATCTGCTTTACGGGAATTTTTTCAGAAATAAAAGCTCTTTTGTATTCTGATGAAGAAGGCTCTTTTCCAAGCAAGAGTTTTCTTGTAACAATACTACTCCAGCTGAATACCTGTGGTTTGATATCCCTTGAAGAATCAATTCCTTTTTCTTTGAGTTCTCTGGTAAGAAGAGAATGTGTGGTGCCATATCTCCCCTGCAGAGGTTTTTGTGAGTTCTTAACTGTATTGATTATTAAGCGGTGCCTGAACTTTTCGTATTTAGCTTCAGCCTTAAAGTACTCTTCAATTTTCTCTTGAGTATGCAATGCATTTGCTTCGTAAAAAAGTTTTTCTTCTCTTTCAGATAAATCCTTTAATTTAGCCAGTTGCCTCTTGTTTGCATTTTCTCCTGCAACAACGTTTTTTCCTTGGGCAAGCGCAGCAGAAAGATACTTATTATAACTTTTATCAAAAACATCCCCTTCTTCAATTGACAAAAAATCAGAATGGTTAAACTGCCTATTAAGTCCAACTGCGCGTTCAACAACAATTGATTTGGTTTTCTTTTTTGGCTTACGCCTTGAATAAGGCTGCCCAAAAGCGTGTGAATCAAACTCAAAATGCACTTTTTTTATTTTAGGTTTTCTTGCTATAAAAATCACGCTGCCTTCTTCAGGCTTCTGTTAAATGCTTCAAGCTTTTTTTGTTCTGCAGGCATTGCAAACATTTTTTTCACTGCTTTTTCTCCAAATATTTCAATCATTTTCTTTTCGCCTAAAAGCTTTCTCATTTCTATTAAATCAAGCCTTTTCCTCAGAACAGAAACTTCGCCTGCATTATCAATGACAGCAAAACCTTTCCTATAAAGAAACCTCAAAAAAGGCTGGTTGGCAGGATCAGAAGAAGTCTGTGCATGAATAAAAAAATTGCCGCTTCTCACAAGAAAAGGGTATTCTGCATAAACATGGGTCAAAAATTTTTTCAGCAAAGAAGAAAAATGCCCTTGCTGTGAAATCTTTTCAGGAACAGCTGAACCCAAAAGCAAAACAAGCCTTGTTTCCTTTCCTTTTTCTTCAACAGTTTTAACTTTAAAAGTAAGATGGCCTTTTGAGCCAACGTATTCAGGAACATGATAAGAACGGATAAGCCTTTCATAGCTGTGGCCTGAAACAGCTTTCAGCAGATTTTGTTTTTCAATTGAAACCTGTCTTCTTGTTTTGCCTGAACCGCTAACTAAAGCAAGCACTTTCCTGAAGTTTACAGGAACCCCTTTAATTAAAACTTTCATTGTTGAGCCAGGCCCTGCCCTTCTGACAGAAAAATCAGGAACAGCTTTTCTTTTTCTTGGTTTTTGCATGAAAAAATTAAATTCAAACTCTAATTTAATCATATGCAAAAAAACCAGAAAACCTTTATAAAAGCATTTAAATAAGTTTTGCTTTAATTAATAATAATTGCAAAAACCACGTTTTCTTCAATTAACAGTGTTTTTATGCAAAATTTATGTTCATTATTATTAATGTGAATGTTTAGCTTGGAGGTGTATTAAATGGCAGAAAAGCCGCATGTTAACCTGGTTTTCATTGGACATGTCGACCATGGAAAATCAACTTTAGTCGGAAGACTAATGTATGATACTGGTTCATTAAGCGAACAGGATTACAGGAAACTGCAACAAGAAGCAGAAGAAAGAGGAAAAGGAACTTTTGCTTTTGCTTATGTAATGGACAACCTCAAAGAAGAAAGAGAAAGAGGAGTCACAATAGATGTTGCATACAAAAAATTCGAAGGACAAAAAAACAATTTTACAATAATTGATGCACCAGGACACAAAGACTTTGTAAAAAACATGATTACAGGAACCTCTCAAGCTGATGCAGCAGTATTAGTTGTAAGCTGTAAAGACGGAGTACAGCCTCAAACAAAAGAACATGCTTTTTTGGCACAAGTGATGGGATTAAAACAGCTTATTGTAGCAATAAACAAAATGGATGACGTAAAATACGAAGAAGCTTCATTCAATAAAGTAAAAGACGAAATGACCAAACTCTTGCAGGGAATAGGATACAAAATAGATTCAGTTAAATTCATTCCTTTAAGTGCATGGGTAGGAGACAATGTAGCAAAAAAATCAGAAAACATGGCATGGTATAAAGGAGAAACATTAGTGCAGACATTAGACGGATTAACTGCACCAAAGCCTCCGACAGACAAACCATTAAGGCTGCCAGTACAAGATGTTTACAACATTAAAGGTGTAGGAACTGTTCCGGTTGGAAGAGTTGAAACAGGAATAATAAAACCAGGAGACTCAGTAATTTTTGCTCCAACAGGAAAAACAGGAGAAGTAAAAACAGTTGAAGCACACCACGAACAATTAAAAGAAGCAATTCCAGGAGACAATGTAGGATTCAACGTAAGAGGAATTGCAAAAGCAGATGTTGCAAGAGGAGATGTTGTAGGGCACACAAAAAACCCGCCTACAATAGTAAAAGACTTTATTGCACAAATTGTTGTATTAAATCATCCAACAGCAATTCCAATAAATTACACTCCAGTATTCCACTTGCATACAGCACAAATGTCAATGACAATAACAGAAATCCAAAAAAAACTTGATCCAAAAACTGGTGCAGTAAAAGAAGAAAACCCCAAGTTTTTGAAAACAGGAGATGCAGCAATAGTCAAAATTGTTCCAACAAAACCTTTATCAGCAGAAGAATACAAACAGTTTCCTCAATTAGGAAGATTTGCTATAAGAGACATGGGACAAACAGTTGCAGCAGGAATGATTGTAAGCATAACCCCAAAAGGAAAGTAAATTAATTACTTTCTTTTTTTATTTTTCTTGAGATTTTTCAGGAAAATTTTGCAAAGGAATCAAAATGAAGAAAGCAAGAATTAAATTAAGCAGTCCAGACTATAAATTACTGGAAAACATTTGTGAACAAATAAAAGAAGTAGCTAAAAGAACAGGAGTAAAGCATTCAGGAAGCATTCCTTTGCCTACAAGAAAACTAATTGTTCCGACAAGAAAAGGAATGCCAGGCGGCGGAACAGAAAGCATTGACAAATGGGAAATGAGAATCCATAAAAGATTAATTGATATTGAAGCAGACGAAAGGACTCTAAGAAGGGTTATGCGAGTAGAAATCCCGGAAAAAGTTCATGTCGAAATCGAATTAAAGGATTAGCTATTTCTTGTTAAATTTTTGTCCTCTGTAAGCTCTAGGTAATTTTTCTGTTTCAGGAGCTAATTCAATTCTTGGGGGGATAACAATATAACGAGAGCCACAAAATTTTGCTTTGAAATCTTTCATCCAGCCGTGATGACTTAAAATGCCATTTGAATCAAAACCAACAATTGAGACCCCACTTTTATCATAGGTTCCGGAAAGAAGAAAAGTCCAATAAGTTTTGTCTGGAAAGTTATCGAATTTTGCTTTGAAAGTTGCAGCAAAAGCAAGATATCTTCTAAAATCCATTCCATGCAGACCTTCATCTTCATAAATCCTATTTGAATATCTAGCTGATTTATACAACATTTCAGGGGTTTTGCTTGCAGAAACAATAAACCACTGGTTTTCTTTTGTCATAACGTTTCTTATCATTTTTTCATTGTCAAAATCGACGTTTGTCTTAATTTCAAATAACTCACAAAGTTCTTGCATAGATAGATTAGCAGGCAAGTAAACTAACAATTCATTTGTTTGCTCCAGTTCACGGAGTTCCTTTTCTGTGAATGGACACCCAGCAAAACTGCTTGTCTTGTAAAGTGACTTAACATAGTTGCTTAAATCCATTTTAATCACTATTGTATTATATTTATTGTGTTTTAACTTAAAAAATTATGCATCCAAAAAAACCTTTTAATAAAACTAATTAATTTTATTTATGAGGTGATTTAATTGGCAAAAGAATTTCTGGTTAAAATTGGATTAAAATTTTTAGGGGCAGCATGCATTAGCTGGGCATTGTTCAGTCTGTTCTTTGAATTTTCAACAACATTATTCCCTCTTATCAATTACATCGGAATGGAATATTCAGGGCCAGGCTTTGCTTTTCCAACAGGAGAAATGGTTGCTTTTGCAATAGGGTTAACCTTGCTTTTGGCAGACTTTGATTTCCTTTTCAAAAAATGACAAAAAAAAATCCTTTAAAAAAAACTATTCTTTTGGCTGCTGCAAATCAGTTTTTTGTGTTTCAGGCATTAATTCTTTTTCTTCAAAATCAGACAAGATTGTATTAGAATAATTGTTTCTTTTTCCTGAAATGATTTTTAAATGAGGATAAGCTATTTCAATGTTTTTTTCTTTTCTGATTGATTCAAGAAAACTCATGTTTATTTCTGTTTTAGATGAACGCATTTTATTATAAGGAACAGAAAACAATGCAAGCAAAGTAATAGAAGACTCGCTTAAATCAACATAAACTTTTGGCTTAAACCACGAAGGCAGTTCCTCAAAAGATTCCTGAATGTTTTCTTTTTGTTTTTCTAATTCACTTATTTTTTCTTTGATTTTTTTTTCTCTTTCTTTTGAACTGGCTTTCTCAAACCTTGAGGAAAGCTTTTCTATTGTTTCATCAATAAAAGAAATTCTTCTTGCAAGCCTTTTCCTGTATTTATGCAGGTTTTTTTTGGTTACGTCACTTACAATTGACTCAAAAATGTTTTTTGCTTTCCTCCAGTCGCTTTCATAAGTAATGGAAATTTCCAGTTTTGTTTTAAGAAAATTGTCTTCTTTAGTGTAGTTTTCAACTGGCTCAATCAAAACTAATTCGTTTGGGATTGTAAGAATTTTTCCGCTGTACTGGTCAAATCCTTCAATCATGCTTTTAATTACAGTATTCATCATTTTTATTTCAATTACGTCGCCGGAAAAATTTCCTATTTTAATCCTGTCTCCAACACGAAAAGGCCTGTTAAAATTAATGTTAAGCCAGCCGACAAAATTCATTATTGGTTTCTGCAAAGAAAAAGTAATTCCAAAACCAATTAACCCAAGAGAAGTAATTAATGCCCCAAAATCATGGAACACAAGAGTTGTAACAATCAAAACAAAAACAGCCCACAAAGCATATCTTGCAAGCCTTAAACCATTAACTAATTTTGATTCTTCTTCGTTTTCTTCTTTTCTTGCAATAACTAATTTAATTGAAGAAGTAATTAATTTAACTAAAACAAACAAGAAAAGAATTATCAGGATTTTTGGAAGGGAAGCTGAAAGATATCCTTGAAAACCTGAAATCCCGCAATCATAAGAACCGCACATGAATAAAAAAAACAAGACTGAAACCAAAAAAATAACGATTTTAGCGAAAGCAGAAAAATTAAATTTAGCAGGCATGCCATTATCCATGTAACTGCGATAGATATTTATTTCCAATGCTGAAAAGTTATTTCATTATTTTTGTTTTTGTTTAAGAGAGTTCTGAATTCTTAATAAAAGATAATTAACATTTTTTGGACTATCAAAAAAACCCAGTTTGTTAAACGGAACTCCTATTGCCCTAACTTTTCTCAGTTCACGTTGAACAGCAGGATGTTTAGTTAACCGTTTTATTAATCCTGGAGGGCAAACAACCACTGAATTTGATTCTTTTAATCTGTCAAGAGCTTGCAAAACAAGTTCTTCGTTGCTTAAAACACCCAGACTACTTACACGAAAATCAGTATTCAAATGTGATGAAGATTTGTAAAAAGGCATTACAGCAGCATCACTGGAATCACCAAAACCACAAACAAAAACCACATTAACAGGCTTTTTTATCCGCCCGAGAAAAGACAAGTCTGGTTTTTTAAAAAGCCTATTCCTTTGCCTTCTGGGAAATCTTGCCCTGACTGACATTTTTCTTGCCTGCATAGCAGAAGTATGCTAAAAACTATTTAATAACTATTTTTCCTATTCTTGTAATGCAATTTGAATATTTAGAGCACACAGCAGACCTGAAATTCCGTTCTTTTGGAAAAACAAGAGAAAAATTAATAGAAAATTCAGGTAAAGCATTATGCAATGCAGTAATTGATTTAAAGGAAATAGAAAAAAAAGGCGAAGAGATAATTGAATTAAAAGCAGAAAACTTTGAAGAACTCTTATTTGAATTCTTAAAAGAAGTATTATATGACATTGATGCAAATGAAAACATTTTCTCTGAATTCAAAGTTTTGGAATTAAAAGAAGAAAAAAAAAGAAATAAAAAGGAATTAAAAGAAAAAGAAACAATTAAAGAAAAAAAAGTAAATGAAAAAACAAAAAAGGAAATTGAATTCAAATTAAAAATTTCTTGTTTTGGAGAGAAGATTAATTTAGAGAAACACGAAATAAAAACAGAAATAAAAGCAATAACAAAACACGGTTTTAAAGTGGAGAAAAAAGAGAAATGGATTGCAGAAGTTTTAGTGGATGTGTAAAAAAAATGAATCCAAAAGAAATCTCAAAAGAATACCGAAACACTTAAAAAAACTTATTATATCAATTGATATAGTGATATTATGGCTGGAACAAAAACTGTTTTTAAATCAAAAAATATTTTAAGGTATCCTAGGCTGGACACTGTTTTAATGGTTGAAGAAGCAATACAAAAAGCAAAAGAATACCCTACTAAAGCTGAACTGCTCAGAAGCCTGCCAAAAAAAATGATGTACCAGACTTTTAACACAATAATTGATTACCTGGAATATTCAGGAAAAATTTACACTGACAAAGATGGCACAATAATTTGGATTTGGGATCCTGAAGGGGTAAGAAAAATTTTAAAGAATCCAAAACTGGTGGTCAGATGAAAGAAGAAATAAGAATAAAACAGGTTGCATTTGCAGAAGAAGCAACAAGAAATGCTTTTGACAAACTCAAACAAGGAAAATTTGAAGACAAAAACCTTTATGAATTCATTGACCGTGCAATTGATGACTTAAAAGAAAACCCTTTTGTAGGGATAAAGATTTCAAAAAAACTTTGGCCAAAAGAATATGCCCAAAAATACAAAATAAACAATCTCTGGAAATACAATCTGCCAAATGCATGGAGGCTTCTTTACACTATGAGAGGAGACTCGATTAAAATAATTGCAGTTATTCTTGAATGGCTTGACCACACTTCATACTCAAGAAAGTTTGGCTACAGAAAAAAATAAGGGAAAAGATTATGAAACAAATAAGCAAAGGAATATGGGAAATTCCAAAA
>JAHJUD010000090.1 GCA_018829335.1 Microcaldota archaeon
AGTGCAGCAGAATGGGAAAACGCAAACTCTGCTATAACAGTACAAGAAAAAACAGTTTATTATGCTTTTTCAATTGACTCCATAATTGAAACCAATTCAAGAGAACAGCTTGTAGTAAATTCAATTGAATACCTAAAACAAGCAACACCAGAACCGCAATGCGGTGACACAACCAGAGACGGATTTATTGACATAGATGACATCATTTTCTTGGTTAATTATGTTTTTACAGGAGGTCCTGCACCTGAACCAATAGAAACAGGAAATGTTAACTTACAAGACGGAATAGACATAGACGACATAATTTATCTGATAAACTACATTTTTTTAGGCGGACCAGAACCATGCAATCCACCAAAAAACTACACTAAAACAGCAGACAAAACATGGACACAACAAGACATTGAAAAATACTTACAACAGGCAATAAATCAAAAATAGCTTTCCACTTTCTTCTTGCTTTCAGGCAATACAATCCAGTTAATGATTCTTTCAACCAGAAAGTTGATTTTTGTTTAAGCTTAGGTATAAAAAGAAATAAAATAAGGTTTGTAATTAAGGTTAGTGAGATAAAGAAATGGTGGGGGAATGAAAAGAGAATCACTAATTATAATTTTTTTATTTAGCTTAATTATAGTGACTTCATTTGTTTCTGGTTCACAGGAAACACTTTATTCAGAAAGCAATTCCGCAATTTATCCAATAACAAACTTAAACCAAGAAATCAATTTAATAGTTAATCACTCCACTGAAAAAATTCAAGCAATTAAAGACACTGCTTTTTATACCACAAAACCATTGCCGCAAAAAAATGAGGCAACCAAATCAATAAAAGAAATTCTTTCAATAAACGAAATAGAAAAAACAGAAAAAATAAAAATTACTCCTTCTTTTTTTAGTGCAGACACTGCATTAAACAAAAAAATTAATTCAAGCATTAAAATCTCTAATTTGAATAAAAATCCCCTGATAATTGAAAACATTATTTTTGATGAAAAAATCAAAGTTCAATTGAATTCATATTTAATTGAATCACAGGATTCAACTAACTTAACTTTTGAAATTAACCCGCAAGATTTTGATTTAAGAGTAATTGAAACAAGCATTCAAATAATAACAAATAAAGGAAATGCAAGTTTTCCAATCAAACTAAATATAAAAGAAAAAACAAACAACCCTGAAATATTAAACAACAACATTCCTGAAACCCAAAAAATAAACAAAACATTCCCAGATCAAAACAATAATCAAGAAACTGCAAACCCAAAAGGAGAAGATGACAGTTGCAATGGAGCCAACCCTTTTCCACCCAACCAAACATGGTATGCTTATATAGATTCTGCCGGAGACATTGACTGGTGGATTTTTTATGCACAATACAATAGTTATGGAATGAGAGTAACACTTGATGTTCCAGCAGGAAAAGACTATGATTTAAAAGTATATGGAGGATGTGATGTTTTTGGCAACGGAACAAACCATATTAAAACATGCCAGGCAGGAGGAAGTGAAGATTGCAGAATTGATGTCCAAGCAGGAAACTGGTATTACATAAAAGTTTATGGTTATTCAGATTATGATTATGACCCAAATAATCCATATTATATTAGAGTAGAATATCCTTGTTCAAGCAATCAATGTTATAGTGAATACTGGAACCAATGCATTAACAATGGCAGTTTATGTTGTTCAGGAGACCCTATATTTGGCCAACATTACTGCAATACTGATAACTGGTGGATAAAATGCACTAACTCAGAACACAACAGTTGCCAGTATCTTGGAGGCTATCATTGCACAACAGACGGAAGCAATTGGGCATGGAGAACATGCGAATATGGTTGTTCTAATGGAACTTGCATTGAACCAACCTGTAATGTGTATGCTGACAGTGCATGGACAACACAATCAAGTTATGCTTGTGATGAAGACATTAAAACAAAACACAAGTTTGTAAACAACGGAGACATTACAGTTGACTATGACATATATTATTATTTATACAAACCCAATGGAGAATTATTTCATTCTGGTTCTGACTTTGGTTCCTTAACTTCAGGTTATGAAACAACATGGACTTGGACAAGTTATGCTCCTATAGGAGGCTGGCCTGAAACAGGAACATATCATGCAAAAACAAAAATGATTGCTCACTGCCCTAGCGCAGACGACACAGAATACAATCATGCTTATCCTTTTGTTCCAAATGCTCCCTGCCCAACATGCAATGCAACACCAGTTCAGGCCTGGCCGTCAAAATCAAGTTATGATTGCGGAGAAAATCTTATTGCATACCATAAATACAGTAACACAGGAGAACTGGATTTTACTTATGATATTGAATTCTATTTATATGACCCAGACGGACAATTAATTCAGTTTGATTCAGTAACAAACAACATTCTTCTTGCAGGATACTATACGATATGGGATTCATCATACTCTCCTCCTGCAGGAGGATGGGAAAAACCAGGAAACTATACGTCAAAAACTAAATTTATAGCACACTGCAGTGGCGGAGACGATATTGAATTTCTTGAAACGCAATTATATGTTCCAAATGCTCCTTGTGCAAACTGTTCTCTTTCAAGCGAAAATGGAACCCCATTAAAACCTTTATTCAAAGCATATGAAAACATTGTAACACAAAACCATAAATTTACTAACACCGGAAACCAGACATTTAATTACACTTTTTATTCAGAATTATACGACCCAAACAATAATCTGCTTTCATCAAGCAGTAAACCAAACCAGACACTTACTTCAGGTTATTTTATAGACTGGAATATAACCATTACCCCTCCAAATGTTTGGATTAAAACAGGAACTTACACAATGAAAACATGGGTTTCTGGAACCTGCACTAACGGAGAAAACAAAACATTATACTCTTATGCTTATCCAGTAATTGAAGACACCTGCCATGCAATAACAGGAACTGCTTTTGTTTATCAGGATAATTTATGCAATGACCCAATCATTACAAAACACACTTTTCTAAACAAAGGCAATTTAAGTTTGCCTTATGATATTTACTTTTATTTATATAATCCAAATAATGAGTTAATTGACCAAGGCTCAAGCTCTTACAGCATGGACATTGGCTATGAAACTGAATGGACAATTAGCTGGAGTCAAGATGCCAGCTGGATGCCGGGAACTTATAGAGCAGAAGCTGAAATAAACGGAACATGCTCTAATGAAGAAAACACTACTGCAGTAAATTCAGTAAATCCTGTAATGCCTTCCTCTTGTGGTTCAACAACATGCAATGGAATAATTCAAGTAACAGTCAAAGACCCATCATCAAATCCAATTATTAATGCACAAGTATTTTTTGACAGTTCCCCTTA
>JAHJUD010000091.1 GCA_018829335.1 Microcaldota archaeon
ACTCTCCTTTTTTAAACAAATTCTCTTATTCTTTTTTATTCATTGCAAGGGAAACCATTTTATACTAAATAAAACTTAATATCGGCAAGAGGTGAATTAATGGAAGAAAGCATTCAATTTATAGCAAACACTAAAGGATGGATTTCAGTAAAAAAATTAAAGGTAACAGAACAAACTGACCCAAGGACAGTAATGGAATTCCTTGCTTCACTTGGAACAGGAATAGACAGAAAAGTAGAAGAAAATTTAGGCAAAATAGTGGAAATAGAAAAACTGAATTATGTCTTAAACGAAATTTTAGGGGAAACCGGAAAAGATGTTTCAGCAGTTTTAAGAGAAGTCAACGGAAGAAAAGTGAATGCAATTGTAAACGAATTAGTGGAAAAACCTGAATGGCAGAAAGGCGAAAAAAAAGAAGTAGGCGAATTCCTTAAAGTTTACTCAATGAGAAAAGCATTAAAAGAAGTGAAAATCAGAGTGGATTACTCTGAAATAAATATTCCTGGAATGAAAAAAGTAAAAAAAGCAAAGGTTTGATAAATGGTTTTAGAGTTTTCTGATACAGCAATACTGCATGCAGTTCAAACATTTCATCCAATTCCTTTGTATTACATGGATTATTTTGTAAGGGCTTTAACTGAATTAGGTTCTCCTTTGCTGTGGTTTTTTTTGGTTGCTTTTTTTTACTGGAAAGGAAAAGAAAAAGAGTCTTTTCATTTAATGAACTTAATTGTTTTTTCTGTTTTAGTGGTTGGAGCGGCAAAAGAATTATTTCATAAGCCAAGGCCTTCAGTTGAAGAAGGATTCAGGGTTTTAGTGCATGAAAGGTTTGGCGGATTTAGTTTTCCTTCAGGGCATTCAACTACAATGGCGGCAATATTTGGTTATTTTTTAAATCATAAAAACAAACTAATTGTTTTTGGTTTAGGGATTGCAACAATTTTAGTTGCTTACTCTAGAGTTTATCTTGGAGCACATTTTCCTTCAGATGTGGTTGTAGGAGTTGCATTAGGAACATTAATTGGCATGAGCAACAATAAGGTGTTGAAAAGATTTGAAGATTACAGTTTTAAGTTAAGCAAACTGCAAGATGAAGTGCTTATAGGAATATTTATTTTAATTGTATTAGTTTTGCTTTTTTTGGCTCCACAGTTTGTTTATATTGGATTATTTTTTGGGTATTATGGAGGATTCTTTTTATTCAGAGAAATAGAATTTAAACAAAAAAGAATTTCAAAAAGCGATGTAATGACAAAAACTGTTATTGGATTTCTTGGAATGGCATTGCTTACTTTTCCAATTATTTTAATGCCTTACAGTTTATCTGACACAATACAGTTTGGATTAATGTTAGTGCTTGGATTATGGGTTTCAGTTATTGTTCCGGTTTTATACGAAAAAGCTTTAAATCCTTCAAAACACTAATTTTAATCTATTAACTCATTGGAACCCGCCTTTGCATAGTAGTAGTGCGCTCGGCTGTAGTTCGAAGCCTTTTCTTTTTCAGAAAAAGAAAAGTCTACCGTCTATCCAAAAGAAAAACGGTGGAAAATCAAACACTAAAAGTGTTAAAGGCAGCTCTACCGAACGAAAGTGAAGGTAGTGCGCCGTTACAGCTGCACGAAAGCAGCTACCGAGAGGTCCCCGGTGCAAATCCGGGAGGCGGGATTTACCTATCAGAACAAATCCCAATCAGCAGATAATTCAAGGAATTGTAGAACTCAGAAAAAAAAGAAAAGAAATGAAAACAGAGAAATTTGTAACAGAAATATCAAAAGCAAACAAAAATAGTTAAAAGATTAAAAACCTCTCTGAAAGAATAACGCAAAAATTGCAAAAATAGCTGGCAATAACAAAATCAAACTATTAAAAATTAATTCATTAGACAAAATAAATTCAGCCATTGTATATTATATTTTGCAATTAATTTATAAAAACAGTCAATTATTAAAAACAATAAAAACTTGGCAATCCTTTCTCAATTATTCCTATAATTAAGGCATTGGCATGAGAATGCTTGTAATTGTATTTTGAATCCTTTATTTCTTGCAGATTTGTTTCTTTCCATCTATTTGTTGGTAAAACTCTCTTCAAGTAGAACTCTTTGGCGAAATCTAATTTTCTGCTAACCAACAAATTGTCAAGAAAGGAATTAAAACCTAAAGGAAAAGTTACAATAAGTTTTCCTTTGGAAGCAAGGCAATTAGATTTTAAATTTTCTAAAGCTTTTAATGCTTTTTTTGGATTAATTTCTTTTTCAAACCCAATATGCTCCAAAGTTGAAATGCTTACAATCAAAGAATACTTCTTTGAAGGTTTAAAATTCACTATGTCTTTATTGATTATTCCTTTAGTTTTTTCATACTTGTCAATTACATCGTGTTTTACATTAAAGTAATGTGATAAAACATTGCCTACTTCAAGGACTTCTTTTGCGTTATGTTTTTTCACCATTGTCCAGATTATTGGAATTTCAATTGCTCTTTCGTTTCTCCAAGTAAAATTGTACTTGTGACAAAAATAGTTATAGGTTTTATTTTGAAACAAAAAACTTGGCTTAAAAATTTTGAAATAATAATAGAGAAAAGTATCAAAAAAACTCATTTTTATCACATTCTTCCTTGAAATTAATGGCAAAAAGGTTTTAGAACTGTTTTGGCTTTATTTTCTGAAGAATGAAGTTAGGAATTGTTTCAGAAGGCTTTCCTCCAGACAAATACGCAGGAGGAATTGGAAGGTATTATTCAGGATTAATTCAAGAACTAAAAAAAGAATTAGATGAAATACACGTTTTTACTGGAACCCAAAAAGAAAATGAAGAAAACATTTTTTTTCATTCAATTAAACTCAAAAAATTCTTTTTACCTCCAATAAACATTTACTTGAATTCAATTAATTACAGCAAAAAATTCCATGAAAAATTAAGAAAATTCAAAGGAAAACTTGATTTAATTGAAGCACCAATTGCAACACTCAATTCATCCAGTTATTCAAAAAACAAATTTACTCCTTTAATAACTTCAATTCAAACTCCTCTATCACAAGGACTAACAAAAAAGACTTTGATTTTTGATAAACAATTAGTTTACAAATTAGAAAAAGAACTTATCCAAAATTCTGATTCAATAGTTACTGCAACAAATTATTCAAAAAAAGGAATCCTAAAAGAATACTTCAAATCTGATTTTAGCAAAATAACCACAATCAAACAAGGGATTAATACTGAAGAATTCAGACCAATAAAAACTGAAAAAGAATTCAATGAATTGATAATCTTGTTTGCTGGAAGAATTGAACCAAGAAAAGGACTAAAAGTTTTAATTCAAGCAATTCCTTTTGTAACAGCAAAAGTAAAAGTTCTTGTATTAGGAGAAAAATTAAACCAAAAACTTTCATACCATAAAGAAATAATTAATTTAATTAAAAAACATTCAATCAAAAACATAGTTTTTTTGGGTTACCAATCAGACAAAAAAATAATTGAATTATACAATAAAGCAGATTTAATTGTAGAACCTTCTTTTTCTGAGTCAGCCTGCTATGTATTAATTGAAGGAATGTCCTGCGGCAAGCCTGTAATTGCATCATCTGTCGAGGGGATGAAAGAAATCGCATTAAATGAATTACAGTTTCAAGCAGGAAACTATCTTAAATTAGCAGAAAAAATTAATTTTTTAATAGAAAACCAAAAAGAAAGAAAAAATTTAGGAAAAAAAGCAAGAGAAAAAATCATTAAAGAATACAACATTAAAAACAGCGCAAAACAATATATTAAACTGTACAACAGTTTGCTGGATAAGTGAAACTAAATGAAAAAGTTAATAATAGATTTTGCAATGTTTCCACGCCCAAAAGAATGCGGAACAATGAAAATTTTTAACGGAGTTCACAAAGAATTAAAAAACGAAATAGATGCAAAAATCATTGTCAACGAAAAAATTGATTCATTTCAAAAAAAAATTTTTTCTATTTTATCAGTTTTCTCTTACAAATTCGCTTACAAACTGTTTTCAGACGAAGTAAAAAAAAAACATAGAAAAAAGATTCTTCATTTAATTTCCCAAGAAGAAGCCTTTATATTAAATTACATTAACTGCAAATCAATTGTTTCTGTCTTGGATTTCATCGGAATAAAAGAATTACCTGAAAAAAGAAAAAAATTGGTTCTTGATGGTCTGAAGAAAGCAGACAAGATCATTGCAATATCAAATTACACAAAAGAACAGATTAACAAATTTTTAGAATATCCAAAAGAAAAAATAAAACTTGTTTATCCAAGCATTGATGCAAAAGTTTTTTTTCCACGCAAAAATAAAAAAATTCTAAAAAACCATTCTATTCCAGAAAATTTTGTTTTGTGCGTTGGCTCAGAAATTCCAAGAAAAAATTTAGGTTTGCTAATTAAAGCAGTGGCTAAACTTGGTTTGAATTTGGTTCATATAAGCGGTTTTAGAGATAAAAAAGAAAAAGAGAAAAACAGGAAACTAATAAAAGAACTAAAAATGGAAGAAAAAGTTTTTTTTATTGATAACATAATTGAAGAAACACTGGCTGAATTTTATTCTTTAGCTGATTTATTTGCTTTTCCTTCAACAGAAGAAGGTTTTGGTTTACCTGTTTTAGAAGCAATGGCTTGTGGTTGCCCAGTAGTCTGTTCTAATGCAGCTTCTCTGCCTGAAGCAGCAGGAAATGCAGCATTAATTTTTGAGTCAAACAATTTAAATGACTTAATAAAAAAAATAGAAACAGTTTTAAGCAATAAAAAAGCAAGAAAAGAATTAATTGAAAAAGGATTGAGTAGAGCAAAAGAATTCAACCCAAAAACCAGCGCTCAAAAAACACTCAAAATTTACATTGAATTAGCTAACGAAAAACACTCTTATTTTGATGAAAAATATGCTTTAGAGCACGAAAAACAAAAACCTGAGAATTACTGGGAATTCAAAGTATTGCTTGATTTATACAAGCCAAAAGAAACAGATGAATGCATTGATTTAGGCTGCAACACAGGGGAATTCAGTTATTTATTGCAAAAAAAATTTAACTGTAAAGTTAAAGGAATTGACGTAAACGAAAATGCAGTAAACTCAGCTAAAAAAAAATATTCAAAAGTAGACTTTGAAAAAAAAGATGTTTTTGAAGAAAAAAGAAAATACAATGCAGTCTATGCACTTCATTTAATTGAACATATTGAAGACACACAAGAATTTCTCCAAAAAACAAAAGACCTTCTAAAAGGAAACGGGAAACTGGTTTTATGTTGTCCAAACAAATGGGCTTATTACCATAAATTTCTTTCCAGGATTAGAGGAGAAAAATTTTGTTTTGACCCAACCCACTTACATGAATTTAGCCCCGAAAATCTGATAAAAGAATTAACCAGAGCAGACTTTAAAATAAAAAAGCTGACAACCCGCCAATTCACTTTTCCTTTGCTTCAATATTTATTCAAAAACACTTTATTCGGAGCGCATATTTTCGTTTTAGCAGAAAAACAGTAAATAATAAAAGAAACCAAAAACAAAACAAATAAAAAGAGAAAAACACTAAATAATAAAAGAAAATCAAAAACAAAACAAATAAGTAAAGGAAAATAACATGAAATATAAAAAATTTTTAATTGCATTAATTTTAGTACTCCTTTTTGGAATTGTTAATGCAGTTGCACCGACTGTTTTAGTTAACCAGCCAAATGGAAGCCAGTATATTAAATCAAGTTATACCATTGATTTTAATGTAACTGATACTGATGCAAACTCAATCGCAGACTCAAATTTAATGGCATTTATTTATTATAGTGCTACACAAGGAGCTTACACTACTTTAATAACCGACTTGAATTTAATGAATACAAGCAATTGTGATGACCAAAACTTTGCTTCAATGAATAACTGCACTTACAGCTGGAACACAACTGGAGTCTCGGACGGAAACTATTTTGTTGACATAAATGTAGTTGACAGAACTGCAGGCGGAACATTCAGAGACAGCGGGGATGATTCAAGCAATACAAGCTTTATGATAGATAATACTGCCCCAACTACTTCATGGGATGCAAATGAATTATGGCAGGCATCAGATGTAAACATTCATTTAACCTGCAATGATTCTGGTTCAGGCTGTGCAGGAGGCGATGCAAACACTACCTACAGATTAGACAGTGATTCATCTGATACAGTAAGCTATGGTTCATGGCTGACTTATGACACAAACATTTTGATTTCTTCAGATGGAAACTGGGCAATAGATTTCAATTCAACTGACAGAGCAGGAAATGTAGGAGACACAAATACTTTTTATGTCTTGGTTGACAAAACTGCTCCTTCAACTTCATGGGACGGAAACCATAATACTTGGCAGTCAATGGATGCTAACATTCATTTAACTTGTAGTGATGCAACAAGCGGTTGCAGTTCAACAAAATACAGGTTAGATACAAATTCTGCAACAGGAATAAGCTACGGAGCATGGACAACATACGACACAAACATTCTAATTACATCAGACGGTAATTTTGCAATAGATTTTAATTCACTTGATAACGCAGGAAATTATGGAGATTCAAACGTATTTTATGTTTTGATAGATCAAACTGCGCCAGTAGTAACCATCTCTAATCCAACAGATGGCTCAAGCCAGACATCAACAGGAGTAACATTAGTTTACAGTGCAACAAACACAGGAGACATAAACAAATATTATGTTCAAGTTGATTCAAATGGATGGGTAGACAACAGCACAAACCTAACTTATGACTTTAATAATTTGACAACCGCAAGCCATACATTTTATGTTATTGCACAAACAAAATCAGATGTAAACAGTTCCACTGCTTCAGTGACAATATCTGTAACCTCCCCACCAGCACCTAATACAGGAGGCCCAAATTACTGTCGTGCCCAATACATTGACGGTCACTACGGAGACATTTGTAATGAAGATGAAGAATGCACAGGAAACTGGCTTACAGCACAGGATTCTGATAGGTGCTGTTCAGTTGAATGCACTCCTGCAGTTCAGGAAGTTTGTGGAAACGGGGTTTGTGTTGGAGACGAAAATGCAAGCAATTGCCCAACAGACTGCCCGACAAAAACAAAAGAAACTGTTTTAGAGAAAACAATTACAAAAAAACCCACTTCAGAAGAAATAAGAAACAAATTAATTGAAGTTGGTGCTTCAGAGAATGCAATAGAAAAAGCTTCTCAGGCAGTAGGAAAAACAACAGTAAGCAGAACAATAAAAGTAGAAAAAATAACAGACAATATTACAGGAGAAATAACTTATCAAACTACAATGACAATTAACATAAATAATCCAGGAAAAAAGAAAACAAACATTAAAATAATTGAATTTATTCCAAAATCAGTTGCATTAAACGCCTCACAAATAGAAAGCAGTTTTGAGTTCACTGTACTAAAAGACGACCCAGTAATTGAGTTTTCTATTGACGAAGTTAACCCAAATCAAACAAAAAACATAACTTATACTGTTAATAATGAAGTAAGCAATCAGGCAATAAATGAAATGACTGCGCCAATAGTAGCAGAATTCGCAGAAGAAGAACCTCCAACAGATTTATGTCAAGGAAAAAACTGCAATGATGACAATCCTTGCACTCAAGATTCCTGTGATTCTACAACAGGAGAATGCACTTACACAAACTTAACTGACGGAACAAGCTGCGGAACAAACAAAGAATGCAAAAACGGAGAATGCATTACAAAAACAGTTACAGGCGATGATGGCAAAGAACCACAAAAACCAGAAGAAACAGACTTTACTCCATTCATTATTCTAATTATTCTAATAATTAT
>JAHJUD010000092.1 GCA_018829335.1 Microcaldota archaeon
CCATTCATTTTCATAATCAATCCATCTTTTCCAATCTCAATCTTTTCTGGTAATTCTTTTTTTTCTCCTGTAATTTCTTCTGGGACAGTTAAAACAGTAATTTCTACAATCACTTTATCCATTTCATCCAGTTTCAGCTGATTAAATCTTGGATCCTTGAATCCAGCAGAAAAAGCTGCTTCAATTACTGCATTCCATAAAGGCATTATTGGTGTAGTAAAGCCAATGCATCCTCTTAATTCATTTGAAGGAAATTCATGTAGTGTTACAAAAACCCCTTGTTTTTCTGAAAACTTTTCTGGCGCAATTTCCTTCAAAACTTTTCCTGAAGCAAAAAAGTATTTGATGCTTTTCCTTGCTAATTCAATTAATTCTTTTCCTTGTTCTAAAGAAAGCTTTTTCATGAAAATCATTTACATATTTTTTATTATTTCTTTTTTTAATTTTTCAAACAAGTTAGAGCTTATTTTTCCTAGTTCTTTAATTATTAATTCTTTTTCAAGACCTGTTATTGAATCACTTCTAATATAACTTTTAGTTTTAAATTTTCCGCTGAATTCATTTTCTGGAATTTCAAGTTCAAATTCTCTTAAATTAATTGTGCTGGTTATAGGGCAAAGCCAAAAAAAAGAGTGAATTTTGTTGAACTTAGGATTTGACACTATTAATGCCGGTCTGATTTTATAGTCTATTTGGTTAGTAAAAGGAAATCTTGCAAGAACTACACTTAATTGGTTCATGTTAAATCACAAATAGCTTTCCCAAAGGCCGTCTGGCTCGTTTGCCCAAATCTTTTTTAATACTCTCTCTGATGCTGCTGCTTGTGGGTATTCTTTTTGTTTCATTTCTTCTCTTACAAGTTCTCTGATAACTTCGCTCCTGCTTTTGTAAAAACCTTTTTTTACTTTTTCGTCAATCCATTCAACCATTTTAGGAGTGACATCAGCACTCAATGTAGTCATAAAAAATGTATAGCCCGCTATATTTATATTTTTTTCTTTTCGTCAATTAACGTGGGAAATCTTTTTTTGTTTCTTTTTTTATACGAGCTTGCTAAATTCTTCTTTCGTTATTCCTAATGCTTTAATTATTTGAAGCAGAGTTCCTTTCTTTAGTGTTTTGCGGTTAGGAATTACTGTGATTTCTCCTTTTTCATTTTTGAGAATTATGTGGCTTCCTTTTTGCCTTACAAATTCATAGCCAAGCTTTGAAGCTATTTTTACTACTTTTGCTGAAGAGACAACAGGCAGTTTATGCATTAACTTTCACTTCAGTTTTTTCCACAGAAACTGAATTAAAAAATTCCTTTACTTTGTCTTTTTCTGCTTCTTCCAAATAAAGAGAAATTGCTTCTTTAATGTTTTTCAATGCGTCTCTTTTTGTTTCTCCTTCAGAAATACAGCCTTTTAATGCAGGCACATAAACAGTGTATCCGCCTTCTTTTTGTTTTTCAAAAACAATATCCAATTTCATCTCTTTCACCTAAAGAATAACGGTTCTAAATAATATAAAAACATATTGCAAAAGATTTCGTCAATCAACGTGGGAAATCTTTTTTATTTCTTTTGAAAGCGAATTAAGGAAATGAAAACAGGTTTTATTTCAAGTTTTTTTCATAATTCCTTATTTTTTGTTTTCTTTTTATTCTGTCTTTTTCTTCTTTTTTCAGGTTGTGTTTCGCAGGAAGAACAATTCAAAAACAAAACTTTATGCTTAGAACTTACTTCTTATTCTTTCCAGAAAATCCCTGTCTGCAGTTCACAGGAAGAATGCTTTAATAAAGTGGAAAAAGAATTATTTAATTTTCCTGCAGATTCTTTTTCTGGCAGTTCAGCTCTTGCTTTGAATTCTTACAAAAACAATTTGGCTTCTTCTTGGCTTTATTTCAATAAAGCCCTTGAAAAAACAAAAGAAATAAACCAGTTATGCACTCAAAACAATTTTTCTGTTCTTCCTGAAAAAACAAACGAGTTAGGCTTTTACCTGCAGAAAGCATTTGAATTCACAGACAAAACTTCAATTGACAGCTTTTCTTTTATTCTCCTTGAAAAAAACTTTTTAGAAAAACAAAAAATTGAATTAATCCCAGAAGAACAATTATTTGACGATTTTATTTTATTCAACCAGAACTTGAATGAGCTTTCAACCCCAGATGTTTACAAGAAATCAGATTCTTATGTTTCGCATTATTTTTCTGTTTCCCGTGAATTCAATGAATTTTCCTCTAAAATAGGCTTTTATTCCCTTTACTTAAATGAATTCTCTTCAACTGACTTAATAGGCTATTACTCCAAAGACGGTTTGAATCTGATTAAATCAAAAGAGTTTTATGTTCCTTTGCTGAAAAAAACTTTTACTTCAATTTTTTCTTTTATTTCTTCTTCAAATGATTTAGAAGAAAGTATTGAAATCCTGAAAAAAATGCCTTCAAATGAATTATTTGAATTATTTGGCAAATTCACTTCAACTCATGATTCAGTTTCATCTGATTTTTCTGAACTTGTTGCAAACACATCTTTGCACAAACAGCAGTTAAAACAAAGAAACAATGAACTGAGTTCAAATATTGAATCAAAAATAGCTGAAATTGATGTAAAATTAAGTTCGCTTTCTTTTTCTTCCCTGAATAAATTTGATTCAAATATTTTAGGTTTTTTGTTTGAAAACCTTGAAACCAATTCAGTTTCACAGAAAGAAAACAGCGTTTATTCAGTTGACTCTTTTGTTGCCACTTCAAAGGAAAAACTTTTTTTCCTGAAAGCAGAATTCAATGAACTAAAGAAAAAAGAATATTTTAATGAAATCTCTTTGGCTGAAACAGCCAGTTCGCTTAAAACAATTAATTCTGATTTGCTTTCGCTGAACCAGGATGCTGATTTTTATTCAAATGATTTATTCAATGAACTCATTGTTTTATGCAATACAAAAACAGGTTTAATTGAAGGGGAATTAAACAAAATTGATTTTTCCGGAAAGTCCTGGGAAGTAATCTCTATTGGCTCAAAGATTGCAGTAAAAATCTCAGATTATAAATCATTGGAAAAAGAGGAAAAGCTTTTTTACTGCAAGGAAATAATCTCTTTAAACCAGGAATTTTCTTTTGCCTTAAATGAAAACGAAAAATTCTTTTTGCAGTCAGAAAAATCTTTTAATGAATGTTTTGATTCACTGGAATCAATTTTTTATTCAAGAAGCTTATCTGATTTTGCTGATTCCTTTTCTTCCTTAAAATCAATGAAAACAACAATGCCTGTTTCTTATCTTTCAGATTCCTGTTCTGAATTAAAGGAAAGAGTGCTGAATTATCTTTATTCAAATGACAAAGAAATAAAAGAAATCAATTATCTTTTTTCCGATTCCAGAGAACTTCTCTCAAAACTTCTTTTTTTGAACAAACTTTACCCCAATTTTTTTTCTTCTGCCAAAACACAGTCGTTTGCTCAGAAAACAAATGAATTAGCCCAAAAGTTTTTTGCAGAACAACTGCTTCCGGAATTTTTTCCTGAATCAGAAAAAACACTTTTCTTGCTAAAAGAGCTGAATAAAGAAATGCATGTTTTTTTTGTTTCTTCTTTCCAGGAGTTTCTTTCATCCAATTTTGAAGCAAAAACAGTTCCATTAGAGCAGGCACTGCTTGGAAAAACATTTTTGGCAAGACAAAAAGTCTTTTTTCCTAATCCTTTGAATGAAAAACTGTTTTCAGAGTTTTCTTTTATTTCCCCAAAAATTTCAGGAGAAATCTCTGGAAACCCTTGCATTAAGGAAATTTCAGAAGAAAACAAATATTCGAGAATTTTGCTTTCCTGTCTGCCGGAAAACGGGCTTTTTATTGAATCTGACTTAAACCAGTCAATTTCTTTTACTGTTTCCTTAAAGGTAATTGAAGCAACCCAAAACAAGATTCTTTTCAAAAAATCCATTAAGCCAGCCAATAATTCAACGATTTCCAGAATTAAGGCTGAAATTCCTTTGGAATTCAATTCAGATTATGCTTTTGTTTTGTTTAATTCAGAAAAGATTCCTGTTAATCTTCTTGATTCAAAGAATGCAGTTTTTTTTCTGGATGATTTAAAACCTGGTTCTGAAATTGAATTATTTTATTCTGTCCCAGAACCAATTGCAATTTCTTTTTTGGATGAAACAAAAACCCAATTAGACCAAAACACTTTTTTAATTACTCTTTTAGTTGAAATAAAAAACAATTTGGCTTTTAATTTTGATAAAATCAAAATTTCTTTTCCTTTAGCTGATTTTGATGAAGTCAAAGAAATCGAATTCTTTGATTCTTCTTCGATAATTTCTTTTGATAAAATTGACGGAAAAATAGTTTTTTCTGTTTTTTTAAACGAATTCCAGTCAAAACAATTTTCTTTGAAATTCAAATTAACTGATTTTTCAGAGTATTCAGCTGAACTAAAGCGATCAATTACTTCAGACCTTTTATTTCTTTCAAATTCATTGGATAAAGACATTTCCGCTGAAGCAGAACAATTAATGGAAAAAACTGATTCGGTTTCTGAATTAAA
>JAHJUD010000010.1 GCA_018829335.1 Microcaldota archaeon
AATGTGCATGAAATGGAAGATGTAGTAAATGCAATGCATGAATATTTAGGTAAAAAGTGAAAGTTATGGCAAATGTTGACAAATTAAGAAAAGTAATTGAAGAAAAACAAAAAAAAGGCCAGCAAAAGGCTTCAGTTGACATGGAAGAAGTAGAAAAAATAGTTGAAAGAATGAAGAAACGCTATTCCGAAGAAGGAATGGAAATGGAGGAAGTTGGCGGAAGACTAAAAGAATTAAGGGGAATTATTGCCGAAGGAAAACAAAAAGAATTGGAAGTGCAGACAGCAGAAGACCTAAAAGTTTTTACTTCACCTTTAATCAGGAACCTTGGAAAATTTTATCTTTCTTTAAGGGCAATAATGAAACCAATAGAAAAACTTATTTCAAAACTGCCTCAAGTAAAACAATTAAGTTTTTATTTGTACAGTGCAAACATGAAGATTTCAGCAAACCAGTTTCTTGCAATACTGACTTCAATTGCATTAATTGTTTTTGTTGTTTCAATTGTATTATTAAGCGCATTAGTTTTTGCTTTTTTTCCTGAAGCTTCAATGCTGACAAAAAGCATGCTTGTATTGCTTGTAAGTTTACTTTTAACTTTTATGACAATCATAATAGGGTTTTTGATTCCAAGAAGAAAAGCAATGAGCAGAGGAGACGAAGTGTCAAAAGAACTTCCTTTTGCTTTAAGGCATATGGCAACAGAATTAAAATCTGGTTTAGGCTTGTATAGGACAATCCAGACAATTGCAATGGCAGACTATGGAGCTTTAAGCGAAGAATTTTCAAGGACAATAAATGAAATAGAAGAAGGAACAGACACAAAACTTGCTTTAAGGCATCTTGCTTTAAGAACTCAATCAAAAGCATTAAGAAATTCATTAATTCATGTAATAAGAGCTTTAAGGACAGGAGGAAACCTTTCAGTTATAATGAATGACATAGCAGACGATGTTTCTTTTTCTTTGAGAATGAAAATAAAAGATTTCGCGCAAAAAATGAATTTTTTTGCAACCATTTTTATTTATATGGCAATAGTTATTCCGGTTTTTGTTTCAATTTTAGGCGGAATAAAAATTACTCCAATTCAGTCAGGAAGCGTTTTCCAGTCTCTTCCTTTAGGCATTCCAGTATTAATGGCGTTCTTTTTGGTTTTCATGCCAATGTTATTGACTTACTTGGTTTTCTTTATTTCTTTAAGCCAGCCAAAGGTGTAAAAAAATGGCAAGAATAAGATTATATCAAAAAATAGGTTTTCTGAAAAACTCAGTTTTCCTGAAAAAATATGAAAGATATTTAGACCAGATTAACCTTAAAGTAGACCCATTGCTTTGGATGCTTTTATCTTTTTTGATTGCATTAATTTTAGGTATAGCAACATTCTTACTGCTAAAAACTCTTTCGCCAATAACTGATCCAAGTCAGGTAGCATTAGGTTTGCAGGAACCGCCTTTAACTGAATCTCTTGGAATAATGATTTTTGTAGTGTTTTTTGTCGCATTAGATTTAATGTTAGGTTATCCTTATATTAAAGGAGTGCAAAGAATTGACACAATAGAAAAAGAACTTCCAGAAGCATTAAAGCAGATGGCAGACATTTTAAAGGCAGGCGGAACATATGAATATGCTTTAAGGGAAATAAGCCATGCAGACTTTGGGCCGTTAACAATTGAATTAGAAAACGTGTTAAGGAAACTAGAAGAAGGAGAAAACTTTGAGGATTCTTTATCAACTTTATCTTATAATGTTGATTCAAGATTAGTGAAAAGAAGTGTTACAATAATAGTTGATTCAGTTAAAGCAGGAGCAGGCTTGGCAGATGTATTAGAAGAAATAGCAGAAGATATCAGAGACGTTAACAGAATAAACCATGAAAGAAAAAGCCAGACTTTAATGCAGGTTTTGTTTATGGTTACTGCAGGCGCAATAGTTACTCCATTTATTTTTGGTTTGGTTTCAACAATAATTGGTTTTTTGATTAGTGCTTCAGCTAATTTAGGAGGACTGCCGGACGAAGTAAGAATTGAAGCAGTAAGTTCAAGAACAATGCTTTTGATTTTACTGCAGCTTTATATTTTTATTGAAGTAACTGCTTCAAGTGTAATGATTTCTTTGATGAGAGACGGCAAAAAAAACAAAAGTATTATATACATGCCAATCCTCATATTTATCGGCTTTGTGATTTTTTTTGTTTCACAGGCAATATCAAAATCTTTAATTTCCGGAATCGGAGGAATATAAAAATGGATGAAAAAGCACAGACTTCAATTGAAACTCTCTTAATAATTGCTTCAGCAGTTGTAATTGCAGTAGTCGTTGGAATGTTCTTGAAAAGCATTGTAACAGGCCCAATAGCGAATAAAACCAATGAATTAGCAAACTGAAAAGAAAATGTTTATAAACAAAAGTTGAGTTAATAAATAACATTAAATTTTTATTAAAAAAAAAGGAGGGAAAAATAATGGATAACAAAGCACAAGGAGCACTTGAATACCTATTACTGATCGGAGGAGCAGTGCTGATTGCCGCAATTGTCATAGTAATTCTGACTTCACTGACAGGAACACAAGGAACAAACAACGCAATAAACATATACAACAACCAACAGAATCAATTATTGCATTCAGTTTACTAAATGATTTAAATGAACCAAAAAGCACAGGCTTCATTAGAATACGTGTTACTAATTGCAGGGGCAGTATTAGCCGCTGCAATAGTAATAATAATAATGCTTGGATCAATCACGGGAACAAATCAAGATATAAATGTGTACAACAATCAATTCAACATATTATCTCACTCAGTTTAAAGTGGTTTTTATGGATAACAAAGCACAACCTGCATTGGAATACCTATTGCTTATAGGCGCAGCAGTTTTAGTGGCTGCAATAGTCATAGTGGTTTTAGGAGATATTTTTGGGCCAACAGCAAACCAAACAAAACAAACCTTAAACCACTGGCTGACACACATTAATTAAAGTGATAAAAATGGAAGAAAAAGCACAGGTTTCAATAGAATATTTATTGAGCGTGCTTTTTAGCATTATTCTGGTAATGGCTGCAGCAATATTGTTGGACACTTTAAGGGCTTTAGCACAAACATCCAAAGCAACATTGCTTAGAGTAAGAGAACAAACAATTGAGACGCTGATTGAATAAAGGGGTAATCAATGATTCCCTTTTCTTTTTCTTATTTTTTTATTTCTTTACTGCTTTTATTAATAGGAAGTTACACTGACTTCAAGGAAAGAATTGTATCAAACAAGCTGACTTATGGGGCAATAAGTTTAGGGTTATTAATTCACGCAATTGAATCATTTTATTCAAACGATTATTTTATTTTAGGGATTGCAGTTGCTGTAACAATTGCAACTTTTATTGCATCATACGGCTTATGGAAATTAGGGGTTTGGGCAGGCGGAGACGTAAAATTATTTACTGCTTTGGCTGCATTAAATCCATTTAATTTAGGTTTTATAAGAGAAATTCTTGGATTAAAGTTTGCTTTGCTTTCTTCGATTTCAATTCCAATTTTTCCTTTGACTTTATTTATTTACAGCATTTTTTCAATGCTTCCATACGGCGCAATATTAAGCTTTAATGTAATAAAAAAAAGAAATGACTTAAGAAAAGAATTAATTGAAGACATGAAGAAAAGATTAATCCAGTCAATTAAATTGATTGCATTAATTACAGGATTAAATTATGTTTTAGTTAATGTACTGCTTATTAATAATTCAATTTTCCTTTTTGTTATTGTTATTGTTTCATTAATTCTTTCAGCTAAATTAAACGCTAAAATAAGAATTCCTTTAATTTTAGTGTTGTTTGGTTATGCGGTTTACTTTGACCTGCAGAACTCATTCCAGAATTTCTTTACAGGAGTATTTTTTGTTTATTTGCTTTATGTTTTATTAAAACTTTTTTCTTTCAGCAGAAAATATGCTTTAAGAAAAAAAATCAAAGTAAATGAATTAGAAGAAGGAATGATTCCTGCTGTTTCATTTTATGAAGTTGAAGGAAAAATAATTGAAAAAAAAGCATTAGAAACAGGAAAGATTATTAACAACTTAAGAAATAATAATTTGGAAGCATTACTGCAGGAATTGCGTCCAAAAGGAAAAGAAATAGTTTCAATGAGAAAAGCAGCAGGATTAGAAGAAAAAGAAATAATAGAATTAAAAAAACTGGCAAAAGAAAAAAAAATACCAGAAGAAATAGAAATCAAGCTGACTGCCCCAATGGTTCCCGCAGTATTAATAGCATATGTGCTTGTTAATATAACAGGGGATTTGATTTGGAACATACTGTAAAAAAAGGGCAGACTTCAATTGAATTCATGCTATTGATAGTTATTACACTGCTTTATATCCAGACAGTCATTAATCCTAATGTAAATGAGGCTTTATCAAGCGTAAGTGATACAACAAGAGTAAGCCAGGCAAGGCTTGCAACAGAAAAGCTGGCTAATGCAGTAAATTTTGTTGCTGCATCCAATTCAGAGGCAAAAACCACAATCAACTTGTTTATTCCTGACAGGACAATAATTTACTGTGATGAATCAAAAAACAGGATCAGGTATGAAACTGCAGTAGACCAGAACATAGCAAAATGCGGAGTTCTTGATAATAATCCAGCAAACTGCGACAAAAACTTTGAATTAAATCCTTTAATTAATCTTCAATGCGCTGTGCCCCCGTTTAATATTACAATAATTCCCGGAGCAAAAGTAATTGACTCAAATTATGTTTCTAATCCTGTTACATTATATGTTGAAAGAGATTCCCTTGGAACAGTAACAATAACAGGAAATATAAGTTAGGTAAAAAAAATGAGGAAAGGCCAGTCAAGTTTTGAGACAATAATGGTTACTTTAGTTGTAATAGTTACTTCAACTTTTATTTTAGGCGGCTTCTTTGATTTAGGAGACCAGACTTTTGCTTTAGCAACCTTGAAAGCTGACACAATAAAACAATTAGACAAAAACGAAAACTTTTTTGTGCTCAAAAAAATTTATTACACGCAGGCAAACGAAAACACGATTTCATTTAATGTAATAATAGTTGACGATACAATAAAACAAAACCCAAAATGCGATATAGACTTGTGTGCTGCAGGAAACACAATAGAAAACAGCACAAAATATTCTACTGTTAAAATTTATGTTAACTGCACTTCTGGAACCAATCAGGTTTACCCTCATGCAATAAGGTGCCCGTGACAAATGATTTCAGAATTCTTAAAAGAAAATTTTTCCGGATTCAATTATGGAAACTTTATTGTCACAAAAATTCAGCTAACGCTTATTTTAATGCTTTTAACCGGATTTGCATTTTATTTTGCTGAAATACCAGTTATTGCAGCAGTTCAGGTAATTCTTTCAGCGGTTTTCTTTCATGCATTATTAATTGAAGCAAAAAAAAAGTTTTCTTCAGACTTCAAATACTTTGTTTTGGTTTTTGGCTCAATGTATGCAGTAATTCAGATGGTCTGGATTATGGATCTGATTCTGCCGCCGGAGAACAGGATTGATGCAGGGTTTGGGTTAATTTTTGTCTTAGTAGTGGTTGCAGTAATTTTTTCTGTTTTACTGAAAAAAAAAGAAACTGAAGCAGTAATACTTTCTTCTAACGGAAAAGTGACAGTAATTGAAACAGAATTTGATTTAAGAAGCTTTAATAAAGGCGGAAAATATATTGTGGAAACAGAAAAAAAATTCAGTGAAGGAAAAAAAGTTAATGTAAAAATCCATAAAAGCTTTTTTGGAAAAAAAATCGAACTCATTTAATTCGTCAATTCACGAAAGAAAACACTTATTTAATTAATTTAATGCATTTCAGAAATGGAATTCTTTTTGATTGTATTGCTTGGATGTGTTGCAGGAATTTTTACAGGATTAATTCCAGGCATTCACATGAATACTGTTTCAGTTTCATTGATTTATTTAATGCCAGAAAAACAGGAATTAATTTATTTTATTATTCCAATGAGTGTAGTGCATACTTTCCTTGATTTTATTCCTTCAGTTTTGTTTGGCGCACCAGAAGAAGAAACTTTTCTTTCAATTCTGCCAGGGCATAAAATGCTGTTAGAAGGAAAAGGGTTAACTGCAATAAAAATAACTGTTTTAGGCGGATTAATTGGAGGAATAATTTCTTTGCTGTTTTCTTTTGTTTTCATTGAATTAATTCAGAAAATTAAATGGATTATTCCAAAAATTATTCCTGTTGTTCTGGTTTTTGTTTTGTTGTTAATGGTTTCAGAAGAAAAAAACAAAAAAATTGCTGTTCTGGTTATATTGCTTTCAGGAGTTTTAGGGTTAATTGTATTAAATGATTTTTTTGTTGTAAAAGAAAGCCTTTTTGTTTTGGTTACAGGGTTTTTTGCGTTTCCTTTAATCATTAATTCAGTTTTAAAAGAAACTAAAATTCCAGAACAAAAAAACGAAAAATTTGAGTTGTCTTTTGAAGAAATAAAAGGAGGCTTTTTGAGTGTTTTAGGAGGAAGCATTGTTTCATTGATTCCCGGAATTGGCTCAAGTGTTTCAGCTTTTGCTTTAAGCAAATTCACTCAATTAAAAGAAAAAGCTTTTCTTGCATTGCTTGGAGGAATTAACACCACAAACATTATTTTCACTTTTTTTGTTTTGATTGCAATAGGAAAAACCAGAAGCGGTTCGGCAGTGGCAGTAAAAGAATTAGGGGGCATTACAGGAAACGAATTGTTTTTGGTTTGTTTTTGTGTGCTGGTTGCTTTGATTTTTGCTTCAATTACAACAGTTTTTTTGGCTGAAATCTTAATCAAAAAAATTCAGAAAATAAATTACAGGAAAATGAATTTTTTTGTGCTGGCTTTTCTTGTTTTATTGGTTTTTGCTTTCAGCGGAGTAAATGGATTAATTGCTTTAACTGTTTCAGCTGGAATTGGAATGATTGCGATTAGAAAAGGAGTGAAGAAAAGTTCGTGCATGAGTTTCCTGATTTTTCCTGTTTTAGGAAACTATGTTTTATGAGTGATTTTAAAAGTTGAAGCATTATTTAATGGATCTGACTTTGAAATCAATTCAGAACACTTGCCATTTAACAGATCTTCACGAAGTTTTAAACCAAAATCTCCAAGATAATCTGGCGAACCTGCAAGATTATCAGAATCATTATCTATCTTATAATAAACAACATAGTCAATATCGTGTTTCTGCAAAAATTCGCATGGATCTCCAAAAAAATCTGTTCTCCAAGCAAAGTCATAGGCAACAACTTTATCAAGCCTGACATGCAATGAAGCATTATTCAAAAACCATACAGTAATGTTTGAATCGTTTTCAATTCCTTTTCCCACATAAGTGCTGGTGTTTTGTTTATGTTTTGGGCCAAAATGCTGAATTAGCGGGATGGAAACAGACAACATGATTAAAACAAACAGCACCCCAAAAAAAACTGAAATTCTTTTATCCTGTAAACAACTTATTTTTTTTAATTGAATTCCAGAAAAGATGCACAATAACGAATAAACCGGCCAAAAATATCTTGGAAAACCACTGTATGTTGGTGTGGCATTACTGACTAAAGTCACAGATAACAAAGAAAAGCCAGAAATTAAAAGTAAAAAAATAAAATTTTTTTCATTGTTTTTTCTCCAAAACAAACCAAAAAAGAATAAAATTGGGACAAAAAAAATGTAAAAATTACTGGCAAAATAAGAAAAAAGTCTTTCTGCCGCAAAAAAAGCATTTACCAAAATTTTCTCAGTAAAGTTTTCTTTAGCTAACTCCCCATACCCTCCTACGCTTTCCTGCCCAATTGGAACAGTGAAATGCATAACAAAAAAAATTGAAGAAACCAAAACAAAAATTAAGGTAAAAAACAATGCAGGCTTAAATTTCTTCTTAAACAACAAAAACAACAACAAACCAACAAAAAAAATTCCTCCAGTAAACTTGGTTAAAAACATCAAACCAGAACAAAAACCAGCAACACCCAAAAAAAACAAATTATCGCCCTTAACATACTTTAAAACAAAAAAAACAGAAGCCAAAAAAAACAAAGAAAGAAAGTTTTCTACTCCAAAATAACCAGAAAAAACCAAAACAAAAGGGGTTAAACCATAGATTACAAGCGAATACAATTCATTATATCCTATTTCCTTGCCAATAAAATAAATTAAAAATAGGGAAAGAATTAAAGAGAAAAATGAAACCCACCAAAAAAAGATGCTTCCTAAAAAAAATTTTGTGGTTCCGACAAAAGATTCAAAAAGTAAAGGGAACTGGTTGCTTCTAACCTGATAAATGTTATGGGTTTCAGAAAAAAAAGTCTTTTTGCCGTCTTCTGCAATATCATAAATGATAGGCAAATGATAAGATGAATCATCATAGTTTACAATCTTATTTAGCGGAATAGAAAATCCTGCAAAAAAAAGAACAAAAACCAAAATAAAAAGTGAAACTAGTTCAGGCACTTTACTGGCATCTAATTTAGCTTTGTTTAACTTAAATTCTTTGATGCCTGAAAAAAGCTGTATAAAAGAATTTCTTTTAATTAAAAAAAATAACAAAACCAAAAGTAGCGAATAAACATAAATTATTTCTTTTGTGATTCCAAAAAAACAGACAACAAAATAATAAAAAAAACTAGTTATTGACAAGGAAA
>JAHJUD010000011.1 GCA_018829335.1 Microcaldota archaeon
GCATCAGGAACTTCTTTCAGAAAAATAAAAGCCGAATCAGATTTTTCAAATTCTTTAACTGGATCTTTAATTGAATCCTCTATTATATTGTCTCCTAAAACAACAATTATTTTTTCATTGTCAGCAAAATCTTCTGCAAGAGCCAAAGCCTGTGCAATTCCGCCTGCATCTTCCTGAATCTCGTAAGTGAACTTGCAGCCAAACTCTTTTCCTGAACCCAAAAGCTTCAAAAAATCCCCAGCATGCTCTTTTCCTGAAACAATAAGGATTTCTTTTATTCCTGCATCAAGAAGCAATTTTAAAGGAAAATAAATCATTGGTTTGTTGTAAACTGGAAGCAAATGCTTATTAGTTACCTTAGTTAAAGGATAAAGCCTTGAACCAGTTCCTCCTGCAAGAATAATTCCTTTCATAACATCACTTATTAATTTGTTTTTTTATCTTAATTAAACCTTCTTCAACAGAACTCATTTTAATTCCATGCAACTGGATTTTGGTTATATCCAAAGAAGAATTCAAAGGCCTTTTAGCTTTCCATCCAGGAACCCAAGAAACCTCTTTAACCAGAGAAGAATCAAATCCAAAAACCTTGCATGCTTTAACCAGCAAATCATATTTTGAACAGCCATTGCTTCCTGCAACATGAAATAACCCTAAAAAATCCTTTTCAAGCATCAAAAAAACTGCTTCTGCAACATCGTCAGTTAAAGTAGGGGAATTAACAATATTTACTGCTTCAATTGATTCATTGTTTTTTAATTTTTGCATTGCAAAAGAAAAAAAGCTTTTGTCTTCATTGGAATTAAAACCATATAAAGTGGAAACCCTTGCAATAAGATGATTGGAAAGGTTCATTACTAATTTTTCTCCCTGAACTTTTGTCTGGCCGTAAAAGTTTATCGGGTTAACTTCATCTTTTTCAGTGTAACTGCCTTTATTGCCTCCAAAAACATAATCAGAAGAAAAAAAGACAAGCTTTGAATCAAATGCATGGCAGACATCAACAACATTTCTTGTTCCTTCAACATTTACATCCAATGCCTTTTGCTGGTCTGCCTCGCATAATTCAACATTAGTAATGCCTGCAGAAAGCAATACAATATCAGGGTTAAGGTCTTTAAACAAATAAATCAAAGACTGCTCGTCAGTTATATCCAAAGAATAATTCTCTTTTCCCTGAATTCCTGCAGTAACAACTTTAATTCCTTTTTCTTTGAAGACAGAAACAAT
This sequence comes from Microcaldota archaeon, assembly GCA_018829335.1. GTDB lineage: Archaea > Iainarchaeota > Iainarchaeia > Iainarchaeales > 1-14-0-10-31-34 > 1-14-0-10-31-34. The sequence goes on from JAHJUD010000011.1 coordinate 1,231, forward strand.
TTTTTGCCCTAAAAAACCTTCACCAATTAAAAAAATCATTTTTTCTTTAATGGTTTCCACCACCAAGAATTATTTTTATACCAAGAGACTGTTTCCTTTAAAGCAGACTCAAAAGAATGCTCTGGCTTAAAGCCAAGCTCTTTTATTTTACTGCAATCCAAAGCATATCTTAAATCATGGCCTTTCCTGTCTTCAACAAACTCAATGAACTCTTTTCCTTTTCCTAATTCATTTAAAATAAATTCAGTTATCCCTAAATTTGTTTTTTCGTTTCCTGCTCCTGCATTATATGCTTCGCCTTTTTTCCCTTTTTCCATCACTTTAATTATTGCATCACAGTTGTCTTTTACATAAATCCAGTCCCTGACGTTTTTTCCATCACCATAAATAGGCACTTTTTTGTCTTCCAGCAAATTAGTTACAAACAAAGGAATCAATTTTTCCGGAAACTGGTTTGGGCCAAAATTATTAGAAGAACGCGTTATTTTAACATTCAAACCATAAGTTTTGAAATAAGAAAAAGCAAGCCTGTCTGCTCCTGCTTTAGAGGCAGAATAAGGAGAAGAAGGCATTAAAGGGTTTTCTTCAGAGAAAAGGCCGTTTTCAATACTGCCGTATATCTCATCAGTACTGATCTGAATTATGTCAAGATCATTTTTTCTTGCCTCTTCCAGCAAAACAAAAGTGCCGAAAATATCTGTCCTGATAAAGTCTTCAGGAGAAGAAATTGAACGGTCAACATGAGATTCAGCAGCAAAATTAATTATTAAATCAACATTCTTTGAGGCTTTTGCAACAATTTTTTTGTCGCAAATGTCTCCTTTAATAAAAGAGTAATCCTTGTTTTTTTCAACTTCTTTTAGATTCTCTAATCTTCCTGCATAAGTCAGCTTGTCTAAATTCGTTATTTTTGCTTCAGGGTAAAGAGAAAAAAAATGCTTGATAAAATTGCTTCCAATAAATCCTGCTCCACCTGTTACCAGCAAATTCATTTAAACCACAAAAAAATAAGTTGTTATAAGTTCTTAAAATAATCCATTGTAATCTTTAATCCTTTATCCAAAGAAAATTTAGGCTTCCAGCCAAGCTTTTCCAATGCAAGAGAAATATCAGGCTTTCTCTGTTTTGGGTCATCTTTTAGTGCAGGAAAAAATTTTAATTCAAGTTTTTTTCCTTTTAATTCCATTATTTTTTCTGCAAACTCTAAAATAGAATATTCTTCTGGATTGCCTAAATTCACAGGCCCATTAAAATCTGATTTCATTGTTTTCAGGATTCCTTCAACCATGTCAGAAACAAAACAAAAAGACCTTGTTTGTTTTCCTGAACCATAAACAGTCAAAGGCTTATTGTTTAACGCCTGATTAATGAAATTTGGCACAACCCTTCCGTCATTTAATCTCATTCTCGGACCAAAAGTATTGAAAATCCTGACAATTTTTCCATCAAAATTGAATTCCCTTTCATAAGCTTTAATTAAAGCTTCAGAAAAACGCTTTGATTCATCATAACAAGAACGTGCTCCAACGCAATTAACATTACCCCAATAAGATTCTTTTTGCGGATGCACTAAAGGATCGCCGTAAATTTCTGAAGTTGAGGTAAACAAAAATTTTGCCTTATTTTTTAAAGCTAAATCAAGCATATTTTTTGTTCCGACTGAACCTGAAAGCATTGTCTGAACTGGTTTTGAAAAATAATCAACAGGAGAAGCAAGAGAAGCCAAATGGAAAACTTCATCAACTTTTTTGTCAAAAGAAAAAAAATTAACATCTTCCTGCAAAAAAACAAAATTTTTGTTTTCAGTTAAATGTTCAATGTTTTTTTTGCTTCCAGAAAGCAGGTTGTCAACACAAAAAACCTTGTTTCCTTTTTCAATTAAAGCATCACACAAATGGCTTCC
>JAHJUD010000093.1 GCA_018829335.1 Microcaldota archaeon
AGCAGAAAAAACACTTGTTTTTTTTCCTGAAAGAATAAGCGATTCCCTCATGGAAACAATTTTTTCTGATGGAAGACCAAACCAGTTTTCCGGCTCGTCAAAAACTTCAATGTCTGAAATTGAAGAAAAAGAAGATAAAGGAGCTAAATCAACTTTAGGGTAATTTTGCCATGAAACAAATAATCCTGGCGGGGAACTTCCGTCAAAAGAATTGCTTTTGATTCCTGAAAGGATTCTTGTCTTGTGTTTATGCCTGTCCAAGACTTTACAGGAACTTAAACCGCACAATAAACGGCCTTTGCATTTAATGCATTCCACTCCATTGACTTTCATGAAAAAATTAGTTGAAGAAAAGAATAATAATCATTTGAGGGCAGAATGCCAGTGAATTAAAATGTTATTACACAAGAATATTTAATGCAGAAAAAAGCGGTTATTGTATGCAATGGAAGCGTTAACACTAAATGGCTTTATTCTTTTATTTCAGAAGAAGACTTTCTTATTGCCGCAGACGGAGGCGCAAACAAATTAGTGAAAACAAAATTTGTGCCTGATTTAATTATAGGAGACATGGATTCAATTTCAAAAACAGCAGAAAAAAAATACAGGAAAACAAAAAAAATAAAGTTTCCGGTAGAAAAAGACAAAATTGATTTGGAATTAGCTTTAGATTACTGCATTGAAAAAAAATTCAGGGAAATAATTATTTTAGGCGCTATTGGCTCAAGAGCAGACATGACTTTAACAAACATTTTTTTATTGACAAGAATCCCGAAAAAAATCAAGGCAAAAATAATCCACGAAGAACAGGAAATTTATTTGATTCCAAAAAAAAAGTTTTCAATTCAAGGAACCCCAGGTGAAAGAATTTCTTTGTTTCCAGTCAATGGAAATGTCAGAGGCCTTACACTAAAAGGATTCAAATATGAACTAAAAAATCATTTTCTGCCTTTTGGAATCGGAATAGGCTTAAGCAATGAATTTAAAAACAAAAAAGCTTTAATTACGGCAAAAGACGGAATAATGCTTTGCGTGCATTTCAGGAAATGGTTTTAGTTTTAAAGGCTTTATCTCTGATTCTGTCTGGAGGCAAAACAATGAAGAAAATGATTTTTGTTTTATTGATTGCTTTGGTTTTCTTGTTCGGCTGTGTTCAAGAAAAACAAAAAGAAAATACACTTACAATTTACACTTATGATTCAATGGTTTCAGAATATGGGTTAGGAATAAAAGTTATTCCGGAATTTGAAAAAACATGCAACTGCAAAGTTAATTTGGTTTCAAAAGGAGACGCAGGGCAGCTGCTTTCATCTCTTGTGCTGGAAAAAGACAATCCAAAAGCAGACTTAGTTTTAGGATTAGATAACAGTCTGCTTCCAAAAGCAATAAAAGAAAATGTATTGGAAGAGTTTACTCCAAAAAACATTGATTTGGTTCCAAAAGAAATAAGGTTTTACAAACAAGGCTATTTAACGCCTTATGATTTTGGGTTTATTGCTTTTGTTTATGACTCAGAAAAAATTGATTTTGAATTAAATAATTTTTATTCAATGCTTGATTCAAGACTGGAAAAAAAGATTGCAATCCAAAATCCAAGGACTTCTTCTCCTGGCTTGGCATTGCTTTTGTGGACAATACAAGTTTACGGCGACCCGGGTTATAAAGAGTTTTGGAAAGCATTCAAGCCAAATGTATTGATTGTAACAAATGGCTGGGATGAATCAGCAGGCCTGTTTAGTGCGGGAGAAGTTCCTGTATACTTGAGTTATGCGACTTCGCCTGCATATTACGCTGAATTCGAAGACATAAACCATTTTCTTGCAGCAGAATTCGAAGAAGGGCATTATATTCAGATTGAAGGAACAGGCATGGTAAAAAACACAAAAAACAGGAAGTTAGCAGAACAATTTATTGAATTCACTTTAAGCGAAAAATTCCAGAAAGAAATTCCTTTTACTCAATTCATGTTTCCAGTGAATGAAAAAGTTGAATTGCCTCAAGCATTTACAAAATATGCGGTAATGCCAGGCAAAAAATTAGAGCTTGATTCTAAATTAGTTGAAGAAAAACAAGAGGAATGGATTAAAGAATGGGAAAAAATAATGTCTTCATAATCATTAAAGCTTTTTTTCTGTGCTTTTTCTTGTTTTTTTTCTTTTATCCTTTAGCTTTAATTTTATTCAAGTCTTTTTCTTTAGCTGAAGGAAAAAATGCAATTAACATTCTTTTTTCAAACAAGAAATTAATTTGGAATTCTTTTTTTCAGGCAGGAATATCAACTTTTTTTTGTTTATTGATTGGAATTCCTGCAGGCTTTCTGCTTGCAAGAAGGGATTTTTTTGGGAAAAAATTTGTTAAAGCGCTTTCATTAATTCCTTTTGTTTTTCCTTCAATTTTAGTAGTGATTTCTTTTGTAATAGTTTTCGGCAACAACGGCTGGATAAACTTTTTCCTCAAAAACTTTTTAGGGTTTAATTCTCATGTTCAGTTCCTTTATGGATTCACTGGAATCATTTTAGCACACACTTTCTATAATTTTCCTTTAATAATGCGTTTTGTTTCAGATTCATGGGAAAACCTTGATTCAACAATGAAAGAAACAGCAAAAAGTTTAGGTGCAAACAAATTTCAAGTTTTCTGGAATATAACTTTAAGGCAGTTAATGCCATCAATTATTGCCGGAGCATCACTTGTATTTATTTTTTGTTTTATGAGTTTTGCAATAGTTATTTCTTTAGGAGGAATACAGTTTTCCACTTTAGAAACTGAAATCTTCAGGCAGATTACAAGAAACCTTGATTTTTTTACTGCAGGAATTCTTGCATTAATCCAGTTTATTGTGCTTGGGTTAGTTGGATTAATTTACTTTTATTATTCAAAAAAATACAGCATAAAAGAAACAGGAATAAAAGAAAAACCAAAAAAACTTTCATTTAATTCATTTCAGGGAATAATGGAAACAATTTATTTGATTGCAATTATTTCTTTTGTTGTGCTTCCGATTATTGCATTAATTTTTTTTGCTTTCTTTAATTCAGAAACAGGAGGATTCAGCTTAAAGGCTTTTGGAAAAATCTTTTTTGGAACAGCAAGCCTTTCAGGAACAACTCCAATGCTTTCAGTTTTTTACAGTTTATTGCTTGCAGTAATCACAGCAGGAATTGCAAGTTTAATGGGCCTGCTTGCTTCATTAAAACAGACAAAAATTCCTTTAATTAATTTTTTTATTGCTTCTTCAATTTCGGTTTCAGTTATTACTTTGGCTTTTGGGTATTTTCTTGGATTTGGTTCAGGAAACTTTTGGGTTATTGCTTTAGGGCATTCAATTCTTGCTTTTCCTTTTTCTTTCAGAATACTAAATAATGCATTAAATAAAATTGACAAAGAAAGCATTGATTCAGCAAAAACTTTAGGCGCAAATAATTGGCAGGTGTTCAGGGAAGTACAGCTTCCAAGAATTAAAAACGCATTATTTGTTTCAATTGCTTTTTGTTTTGCTGTTTCCCTTGCAGAACTAGGCTTTGTTTTGGTTTTATATGACGGAGTTTACCCTACAATGCCTGTGTATATTTATAGATTGCTTGGAACATTTGATTTGGCTGCAGCTGCAGCAATGGGTTTAATTTTAATTGCAGTAAGCTTTATTGCTTTTTATTCAATTGAAGTGTTTTCAAAAAATTCAAGGGTGTTTTAATGGAAATTGTCTTGAAAAAACTTTTTGCCGGCTTTGACGGTTTTTCAGTTGAATTTTCTTTGAAAGTAAATTCAGGAAGCTTTACTTCAGTTGTCGGGCCTTCAGGAAGCGGTAAAACAACTTTATTGAAAATGATTTGCGGTTTAACTAAAGTTGAAAGAGGAAGAATTTTTTTCGGAAAAAAAGAAGTAACTGAAATTCCCCCAGAAAAAAGAAATATTGGTTTTGTTTTTCAGGGAGACTCTTTATTTTCTCATTTAAGTGTATTTGATAATGTGGCTTTTGGATTAAAAATGAAAAAAGAAAGAAAAGAAGTCATTGAAAAAAAAGTTTTGCAGGCATTAAAATTAGTTCATCTTGAAGGATTTCAAAAAAGGGAAGTGAATAATTTAAGCGGAGGAGAAAAAAGAAGGACTGCAATTGCAAGAGCCATTGCATTTAATCCAGACTTGCTTTTATTGGATGAACCTCTTAACGGGCTTGATGCAAACTTAAAGGAAAAAATGAAAGTTTTTCTGAAGGAATTAAGCGAAAAAACAAATCTGACAATCATAATGGTTTCTCACGATATTGATGAAGCATTTTATTTAAGCGATAAAATTGTAGTAATGAATAACGGAAGAAAAGAACAAGAGGATTCTCCTGAAAAAATCTTTTTACAGCCAAAAAACGATTTCGTGAAGAATTTTGTTTCAGATTATATTCTGGTTGAAGGAAAAGAAAGAATTGTTAACGGAAGGAAGATGATTGAAGGAAAGTTTTTATTGCCTGCAAAAAAAGGCAAAGGAAAAGCTTTCATCAACTTCAAAAAGACTAATTATAAATTTGTGGAATGATTAAGTTTCAAGTTTTTCAAAACCTACAATATTGTATTTCTTTAACATGTTGATGTAGTTTACCAAATTTAAAAAGTTATCTTTTAAATCATGCCGAATATCCTTTATTTTTTTAGAAGAATAAATTTTATCCAGTTCCAGAGATTCAACAAAAATAAAACCATAAAACTCTTTCATTTCATTTATTGCCGAATTAATTTCGCGTAGTTCATTTTTAGAAGGAACTCTTTTTTCTGAATATAATCTGTATAACTTGGGCATAACATCTTCATAAATTTGAAAAGCTCTTCTGGATTTAGAAATAAACCCAATTCTTGCCGCAATTTTATCCAAACGTTTTTTTCTTTTAGTTATCTGCTTTCTTGTCCTTTTAATCTGCAGGCTTCTTTTCTTTGGGGAAGGCATAAAAACTGAATATGCTTAAACCTTTAAAAAAACACCCTTAAGTATATATTTCATGGCAGACATTGAATTGACTTTGCCGGACAATTCAAAGCTGAAAGTAAAGAAGGGAAGCAAAGGAATTGATGCGGCAAAAAAAATAGGAAAAAAATTAGCTGAAGATGCTTTAGCAATAGAAGTAGACGGAAAACTGCAGGGATTAGATTTCAAATTAGAAGAAAACACTAAAATAAAAATAATTACAAAAAATTCAAAAGACGGATTAGAAGTATTAAGGCATTCAGCTTCACATGTAATGGCTGAAGCAGTCAAAGAATTATGGCCTAACGTGAAATTAGGGATAGGGCCTGCAATAGAAGACGGATTTTATTATGATTTTTTTAAGAAAGAACCTTTTACTCAAGAAGACTTAAAAAAAATAGAAGAAAAAATGAAGGAAATCATTAAAGGAAACAAAGAGTTTAAGAAAAAAGAAATGAATAAAGGAGAAGCAAGAAAAATTTTGCAGGAAAAAGGAGAAAAATTCAAAATAGAATTATTAAATGAATTAGAAGACGGAAAAATTTCTTTTTTTGAGTCAGGAAAATTCATGGATTTATGCAAAGGCCCTCATGCAAAAAAAACAGGAGAAATAAAAGCGTTCAAACTGCTTTCAACTGGCGGAGCTTACTGGAAAGGAGACGAAAAAAATGAGATGCTGCAAAGAGTTTACGGAACAGCATTCTTTAAAGAAAAAGATTTAGAAGAATTCCTTAAACAAAAAGAAGAAGCAGAAAAAAGAGATCACAGAAAAATAGGAAAAGAATTAGACTTGTTTTCAATAAACGAAATAGTTGGTTCAGGATTTATTTTATGGCATCCAAAAGGAACAGCTTTAAGAAATCAGATAATGAAATTTGACGAACAAGAACACTTGAAAAGAGGATATGAGTTTGTAACTACGCCACATTTATTCAAGGCAGATACTTGGAAGACTTCAGGACACTATAATTATTACAAAGAAAACATGTATTTTTTGGAAATAGACAAACAAGAATACGGAGTTAAACCAATGAACTGTCCTGCACATATAATGATTTACAAAAGTAATCAACACTCGTACAGGGAACTGCCGATAAAATACTTTGAGTTCGGCACAGTTTACCGTTATGAAAAATCAGGTGTATTAGGCGGCTTGTTCAGAGTAAGAGGCTTTACACAAGATGATGCACATATTTTTTGTTCTTTAGAGCAGTTAAAAGAAGAAATAAAAAAAGTAATTGAATTCTGTTTGCATGTATTCAAAGTTTTTGGATTCAATGAAGTTGCAGTGAAATTATCAACTAAACCAGAAAAAGCAATTGGCACAAAAGAGCAATGGGATAAAGCAGAAACTGCATTAAAAACAGCATTAGAAGAAAGCAAAATTGAATTTGAAGTAGATGAAGGAGAAGGCGTATTTTACGGACCGAAAATTGATTTTAAAGTAAAAGATTCAATTAAAAGAGAATGGCAGTTAAGCACAATTCAAGTAGATTTTAATTTACCTGAAAGATTTGATGCAACATACATTGGAAATGATTCAAAAAAGCATCGCGCGGTAATGATTCATAGGGCGATTTTTGGTTCACTTGAAAGGTTTATTGGAATATTAATTGAACACTTTGAAGGAAAATTTCCTTTATGGCTAAGCCCAGTGCAATTCAAGATTCTGGCTGTAGGAGAAAAATTCGAAGAATACGCTGAACAAGTAAACAAAAAACTTTTAGAAGAAGGATTTAGAACAGAGCTTGACTTAAGAGCAGAAACTGTTTCATACAAGATAAGAGAAGGCCAAATGCAGAAAATTCCTTATATTATTGTTGTAGGCGAAAGAGAAAAACAAAATAATACTTTAACTGTAAGAGACAGAACAGGACAACAAAAAACTTTTTCTTTAGAAGAATTCATTAAAGAAAAAAAGAAAGAAGTAATAGAAAAAAAATAGTCATCAAAAACAAAAAAACAAGGAAATAAATTTTATTTTGAAAAACCAAAAAAATCAGCCTGTTTTTTTTAGATAAATTTAAATAATCTAAAGCGGTTTTGTTATAGGTATTATGGCTAATTATCTGAAAGACTTAGTGAAGAAAGCAAAAAGGATTAAAACAGAAAAAGAACAGATTAAGCCAGAGCCAGAAAAAAAAGAAGTAAAAGAAGAAGAAGTAAGAAAAACACTTATTTTAGATAAAAGAAAAAAAGAAAAAGAAAGAAGGGCAATGCTTGAAAAAGAGCTTGCAGAAAAAATACCCCAAGAAAAGGGCTCTGAAAAAAATAAAGAAGAAGCAAAAGAAGAGCCTGTTGCTTCAAGCGTTGAATTAGAATTAGACGCAATGGACAAAAAAGAAATTGACTCTTATGGCGAAGTAAAAGTTTATCGTGTTCCAGAAAAAGTTTTGCTGTATTATGTTGTTCCGGTATCAAAGCCTACTTTAGGTGAAAGAACAGTAATCAATACAATAAAAGAAGCTGCAACAAGGCTTATTTCAATTGCACCATACAAGATAAGAGACCCAGAACAAAGAAGAACAGTATACAAACAAAGAATAAAAGAAATTTTGCAGGCATCAAATGAATTAAATATTCCTGAAAGAAGATTTGATTTTTATGCTGAATCAGTTGTAAGAGAAATGGTAGGTTATGGATTAATTGACCCTTTAATTCGAGACGACCAACTAGAAGAAATAATGGTTATTGGGCCAAGAAAACCAGTTTATGTTTTTCACAGAAGACACGAAATGATGGTAACAAACATTGAATTTTTTTCTGACTCAGAAATAATTGACTTAATTAACAGAATTGCAAGAGAAGTCGGAAGAAGAGTAGACATTTCTTCTCCTTTGCTTGACGCAAGATTAGCTGACGGTTCAAGAGTTAATGCAACAATTCCTCCTGCTTCACCTTCAGGAGCAAGCCTGACAATAAGAAAATTCAGGGCAGACCCTTATTCAATAATAGACTTAATCCAGTACGGAACATTTGATGTTAAAAGCGCGGCATTTGCATGGTTATGCGTTGACGGTTTAGGCGTTAAACCAGCAAACATTCTGATTACAGGAGGAACAGGAAGCGGAAAAACAACAACACTAAATGTGCTGGCTTCATTTATTCCTGAAAGAGAAAGAATTGTAACAATAGAAGACACAGCGGAATTATCCCTTCCATTAAAGCATATTATCAGAATGGAGGCAAGGCCTCCTGGATTAGAAGGAACAGGAGAAATCACATTAGATGTGTTGACAAAAAATTCTTTGAGGATGAG
>JAHJUD010000094.1 GCA_018829335.1 Microcaldota archaeon
GAAAGCAATCTGAGGTTTATTGTGTTTAATTTCGAAGACAAGGCTGTAAGGAATACAGAAGAAATAGAAGAAAAAGAAACATTTAACAAAATTTATTCTGCAAAATATTACAGGAATTGTTTGATTCAAAGCAAGGAAATAAGTTTTGCATGCGGATGGAATGAAACAGAAATATTAGAATACAACGAATATTAAACCCATTACAGCACAAGCTTGCCTTGTGCGCGTTTTTGTTAAACCTTTTTTGAAAAAGGTTTTGCGGCTATGGTCCAGTGGTAAGATGTAGGCTTCCCACAACCGCCGCTGTCGGTTGACGCCAGTGCACGACGTAAAGTCGTGCTAGCACAGCTTTAAGCTGTGCGTGCGTGTAAACTGAGCGCGACAGTTTGGAACAAGCCTAAGTTGCGGGTTCGATTCCCGCTAGCCGCAAAATTATTTAGAAAAAAAAACAGCCGCAAGTAGTTCTGACCGAATACTCTGTTTTATCTATAGGCAAAACCTTGTAATTGCATCCACATTCTCTCATTAAAAACACCCCCTTGATTAATAGAAAGGAAAAGAGTCAGTTTCTCTTTTCCAGTTCCTGAATTTTTTCTTCAACTCCTTTGATTTCATTTTCCAGAGAATCCTTGTAATCTTTCAGCATTTCGATTTTCTCTTCCTTGGAAACAAAATTTCTAGAAGAACAACAGCCACACATAAAACACACCTCCTATACAAAAGAGACAAACAAACAATTTAAATAATATTAGGTTAACCTAACAATCAGGCTTTTCTTAATTTTCTTATCTCACTGTAAGGCCCTAAAACAAGAATTTTAGAGGAAATTTTCATTTGTACAGGAGAAAAATAAACTTTAACCGGCTGGTTTTCTGGAATCTTTAAGGAAAAAACAAAGAACAGGAATTTTAAAAAAAGCTCTTTTTTCAGCGAAAAAGGAGGCTTTTTTGTTTTAAGGGAAAACTTTTCTGACAACTGAGAAAAAATTTCTGCAGAACATTCAACAAAAAATTCATTAAGAGAAAAAATAGAAAAAAAAGAGACAAGCTTTTGGATTGATTTGTTTTCTTTAGGCAGAAGAAAAGAATCATTGAAATTTAATTCCTTTAAGGAGTCAAGCTGTTTTGAAAGAATTTTTGAAAGATAATTTAGATGCCTTATTTTTGAATTTAAATCTGAATTTAATTCACTTAAATCTGAAACAAAAAAAGTTGCTGAATTCCTTGCATCTTTTAATAAATCAGAATCATTTTTAGAGCGTTCAATTACAGTATGCAGTTGTTCTACTATTGCGTCAAGCTCGTCAATTTTTTTTGATTCAACAGAAGAATTTAATTTCATTAACAGCTTGTTTTTCATTTCAAAAGAAATAGTTGAATTGCCCTTGTCAGTAAGAAAATAAGAGCTGTCCTGTTTTTTTAGCAAACCAAAAGAAACAGAATCCTTTAAGGTTCTGGAAAGAGAGGCTCGGGCAGAATTAACTGAACCAAAATTTGAAGTGATTTTTCCTAGTAAAGAATTATAGGTTATTCCAGGAGACTGCTTGACCATTAACAAAATCGAGTTTTTGGCTGTCATGTTAATAGGAAGGTTTTTGGAAAATAAAAAGCTTGTGCAAAAAAAGCAGGAAAACAGGGAAAACAGCCAAAAGGAATAAAAACACGAAATTCTTTAATATTAACTGAAAAAACAAAGTGAGTGCATGATAAGTTCATTAATTTCATCAGTTTTAATGCTGGCAAAAAAGCCAAAAATACTTTTGCCTGGAATACTTTTTGTTATAGCTGATTTTATCATAAGGTATTTTACTGAAGAACAGGCAATAGAAGTTTTATTCAAGTTCTTTGAGTTTTCAACTTATCCTGTATTTAATCTGCAGAGAATGCCTTTCCAATTGATTGCAAGTTATCCCGGAAATTTGACTTTTCTTGGAACGCTTTTAATTGTCAATTCAGTTTTAGGAATAATGCTTTCAGTTTCAATTGCAAACTTTTTGTTTGAAAAAAAATCGGTTTTAAGTTCAATAATGTATTCAGTTTCAAATATAATCAAGATTTTAGGTTTTGTATTGTTTTTTGGATTAATGATGTTGTTTTCAGTTATTGTTTTATGGATTGTCTCGGCGTTTGCAATAGCTGCAGGAATAATTGGAATGATTGTTTTGATTCTTGTAATACTGCTTGAAGGCTTTGTTTTAGTGCATTTTGCTTTTGTTCCTGCATTGCTTGGAAAAGGAATGAAAATAAAAGAAGCATTAAAGGAAAGCTGGAATTTTACAACAAAACAATTTATTTCAGTGATACTGCTGTTAATCGGAATAATGATTATAAATTTTGTTTTAGGGCAGGTTTATGCTTTAATAGTCAATTCTTCTTTTGGAGAAAACGATTTAATGGTTTTAGTTGAAATGGTTTTTTCTCTTATAATTTTAACTTACTCTAATATTGTTTTTCCATTGTTCTATTTGAACAAGAATAAGTGAACAAAATGTCTTCAGTCAGAATAGGAAAATTAAGGCTAAAAAACTTTAAATCATTCAAAAAAGGAGTGATTCCCTTCAGCAAAGGCTTTACCACAATAGCCGGAAGCAACGGAAGCGGAAAAAGCAATATTTTGGACGCAATAATGTTTGCTTTGGGAATGACTTCAATGAAAATGATGAGAGCATCAAAATTAGTTGATTTGGTTAATAATGACTCAAAAGAAGATTATGCTTTAGTTGAAATGGAATTAAACGAAAAAGAAAAAAAATACCTTGTTTCAAGAACAATAGACAAACAAGGCAAATCAGTTTACAGGATTGACTCAAAAAGAAGCTCTTTAAATGAAGTCACTTCTCTTTTAGGCGAATTAGGGATTAGTGCAACAGGATACAATATTGTAGTGCAAGGAGACGTAACAAAAATAATTGAAATGAATGCAATACAAAGAAGGCAGATAATAGATGATCTGGCAGGATTAACTGAATTTGACGACAAAAAAGAAGAATCATTAAAAGAACTCGAAAAAGTCAACACAAAAATAAAAGAAATAAACATTGTGCTGAAAGAAAGAGAAACTTATCTGGAAGAACTGGAAAAAGAAAGAAAAGCCGCAATAGAATACCAGAGCCTTACAAAAGAATACGGCAGGGCAAAAGCAACAATCTTAAGGAAAGAAATAGAAAAAATAGAAAAAGAAATGCAGGGAACAGAAGAAAAAATAAAAAAAATAAACGAAAAAAAAGAAGGGTTAGAAAAACAAAAACAGGAAACAGAACAGGAAACAACAAAACTAGAGGAAAAAATAGAGGAAATAAACAACAAAATAATTGAAGCAAAAGAAAAAACATATTCCGGAGTGGGAATGGAAATAGAAGAAACAAAATCAGAGAAAAGAATAACAGAAGAAAGGATTAACTCAAGAAAAGACCAAATTAACAGGCTGAAAAACAGGATTCATTCAATAACAGAAAAAGAAACAAAAACAAAAGAAAAACAGGAATCAATGAAAAAAATTCTTGAAGATGTAACAGACAGAATGGAACAGGCAAAAAGCAGTTTAAGGGAAAAAGAAGGCAAAGCAGAAAAAGAAAAAACAAGAATAAAAGAAACAAAAGCAAAAATTGAAGGAATAGAAAAAGAAATAGAAGAAAAAAGCATGAAGCTGGAAAAAGAAAAAGAAAAATTTTACAGCAAAAAAAGCGAAACAGAAAAATTAGAGAAAGAAATAAGAATGCACGGCTCTTTTCTCAAAGAAATACAGGAAAATTTAAACAACCAGAAACTAAAAGAAAAAAGGGATTCCTTAAAAGAAACAGAAAAAAAACTAAAGGAACTGGAAAAAGAATTAAATCAGGCAGAAAAAGAAAAACCTGAAATAAAGGAAAAATTACTGAAACTAAAAAAAATAAAGGAAAAAATAGAAAAAGAAATAAAGGAGATTTTAATTACATTAGAAGAGCTTGGAGGAATGGAAAGAGAAGAAAAAATAATAAAAGAAAAAAATCTGGCAGAAAAACTATTAGAGGAATCAGAGAAAGAAAAAGAAAAAATAAGTTTTTTGCTGAAAGAAATAGAAAAAGAAAGAGAAGAAACAAAAAGAAAGCTGAACGAATTCAAAGAAGAGATTTTAAGCGAAAATTCATTGATTCAGGAAGTAAACAATGAAAAAATGCTTTTAAGGGAACTGGAACTGAAAAAGGATTCAATAAAAGAAAACTTAAAAGAAAAAGAAGAAACAAAAAGCGATTCAGGAAAAGAAATAACTGAAACAGACGAAGAGATAAATTCAGTTGAAAAAAACATTCAAGAAGAAGAAGAAAAAATAAAAGGCATTGAAAGAAAAATAAAAGAACTTACAGTTGAACTGGAAAAACAGAACAGGCAGAGCCATTTATTGTATGAAGAAAAAGAGAAAATGAACAGGAAAATAGTGCAGGCAAAAGAGAAAAAAATACAGGACGAAAATGCATTACAGAAAATGGTAAAAGAAGAAAACCAAGTGAGAATTGACGACTCAAAAAATGAAGTAAGAATAACAGACTTAAAAGAAGAAGCAGAAAACTTTAAAGAAGAAGAAATAATTGAAGGAAAAGAATTAGGGGAATTAAAAGAAAGGCTTGTAAAAATAGAGAAAAGGATTAAGGAGTTAGGCGCAGTAAACATGAAGGCAGTTGACTCATTTGAAGGCCAAACAAAAGAATTAATGGAAATAAAAGAAAAAGCCCAGAAGCTGGATGAAGAAAGAATTGCTGTATTAAATATGATAGAAAAAATTGAAATAAAAAGAGCAACAGCTTTTATTGACTGTTTTAATGAAATCAACCTGAATTTCCAGAAAATGTATTATTCTTTGGCAGAAAAAGAAGGAAAATTAAAGCTGACAGACGAAGCAGACATAAACAATTCAGGTTTATTGGTTGAAGCAAGATACTCTGAAAACAAAATGATTAACATTGATTCAATGAGCGGAGGAGAAAAAACTTTAACTGCATTAGCTTTCCTTTTTGCAGTGCAATTGTATAAGCCTGCGCCATTTTATATTTTTGATGAAGCTGATGCAGCATTAGACAAAAACAATTCACTTAAATTAAGCAGGATGATTGCAGAAGTATGCAAGAAAAGCCAGTTTATTGCAATAACACACAATGATTCTTTGATTAAAGAGTCTGACCAGATTATTGGAGTTGCATTAAACGAACAAAAAAGTTCTGTAATTGGATTAAAACTCAAAGAAAAATTAGAGCAGGAAAGAGAAGAAATTGAAGAAAAGGTTTCAGAAGAAATTGAAAACGCAATAAGCTGAATTATTTATTTTTGTTTTCAGCCTGTTTTCTAGACAGAACTTTTTTTGTTTTTTCCTTTAACTGTGTTGTCTTTTTTGTTGCGTCAATTTTTTCTTTTTTTAAGTTAAAGATTTCTTTTGCCGAATCCCTTTTCAGCTGCTGTCCTTCAGAGAAAAGTTTTGCATACTCTAAATTATATTCCTGCAAAGAAATAAGCTTTTTGGCCTTAAGCTTTTTTAAATCAGAGATTGCCCTTTCTTTTGCTCTTGCTTCCTCTTTTTTTTCTTCTGACTGAATTAAATGCCTTGAAGTAAGCCCCAGTTCAGCCCTTAATGCCTGCAATTGGAAAGAATAATCTTTGTTTAATTCATTGTGTTTTTCTTCTGAAATTTTTCCTTCAAAAAAAGCCTGGTCTGACTTCCTTTTAAGTTTCATTATTTCATCAAGCTGTTTTTCAAGGGACTCTTCTTTTGTTTTTCTTATTATCAGGAAACCTGCAACAATTAATATAAGGACTAAAAGAACAAAAGCTGAAGCAATCAAAAGAGAATCAATTAAACTCATTTCAGGATTTTCCTGCTTTTGAATTCCTGAACCAATAAAATCTTTTTCAGTGAAAGAATCATAATAAGAATAAACTGAATCAGAAACAGTAAAAAGTTCTTCTGAAAGATAAATTAAAGACAAGCCGCTTTTAACTCTTTCCAGTGCAGTTGAAGCATAACCTTGTTCTTTATAAAAGTCTGCTGCACGCAAAAAATATTTTGCATGATCTAAATAAAGCCTTGCCCAGACAAAAACATGCTCGTCTGTTTTTTTGGCTGAAAGGTTTGAGTCAATTGCATTAATTTTTGATTCCAAAAGAGAATAAGCTTCATCTAATGAAAGGTCTTTTGATTCAATTGAAGCCTTAATTAAAGCATAAGAAGAAGCCGAATCAAATGCTGTAACCATAAACCAAGAGTATTCTTCTGCTTTTCTTGCTGAATCAAGGCGCCTTAAAATGTCTTCTTTTTCTGTTTCGTCAACTGAACCAATTGAATTCTCTGAAGCAATAATATAATTTTCTGAATAATTCCTGAAAGCGTCATCCATTACAACTTTCTTTTTTGAGTCAGATGTTTTATCATATAATTCTCTTGCAGTTTCATACCATGCGACAGCAAACTCATAGTCTTCTATCCTGCTTAACTGGTCTGAATCCTGGGTTACTGCGCCGACATCAATTACAATCTGTGAAACTTGCTCTATTTTTTCAGTGTTAATTTTTGCCCATAAAAGCCTTTGCTTTGCAGCAATATGCCATTCCAAAAAATCAATTGGAACAAAAGAATCAAGGTTTTCTTTTAACACTTCAATGTTTTTTTTAAGTGAATCAACGTTTAAGGCAAACAATTTTGAGTCTTCTTTGAGAATTGAAGGGTTTTCTGCGACATCTTTCACTAAAGAAGCATAAACTTTTGCAATAAAAACATTGTTTGCAGCAGAATACAAATAATTTTTTTCATATAATGTTTCTCCTTGAGTTAAGCTTTGCTCTGCAGAATTCAAAGTGCTCAATAAAAAATTAACTGTTTCACTGTCTTCAATTGAAGTATTAGCTAAAGCATTTCTTGCACCGCTGACAGTAAGTTTTGCTTCATCAAGCATTCTTTTTGAAAGCTCTTTCATTATTTTTAAGTCTTTTAAGTCAGGCAAAGGTTTAGGAAGGAATTCATTTATTTCAGTTGTTTCATCAGAAGTTGAAGCATTAATGTCTGCAATTTCAGAAAACGCATATTTTAATACTTCATCTATAGTTGAGACTTCAACTACTTTCATTGACCAGTTTTCTTCAGCATAAGTAACTAAATTAATTGTTTTAACAGAATCTTTTTCTTTTATTACTTGTCTTGCTTCGCCTTTAGGAATCATAAACAATTTTAATCCAATCCTGTTTGCTTCTTCTGCTTTAGCAAAAACTCCTCCTACAGGACCGACTCTTCCTTGTTCTGAAATTGTTCCAGTTATTCCAACCAAAGAACTTAATTTTTTGTCTTGAAGCATTGAAATAGTCAGTAAAGCCATTGCTGCTCCGGCACTTGGCCCTTCAACAATTGAAGCATCAGAGTCAATGTCAAACTTAAAGTCATATTTTTTTGTTTCACTGGAATAATTTGAAGCTAACTGAACTGCAGTTCTTTCAGCGCTTTGAGTTGTTGTTCCCACTAAAGGCTCAACACTACTCCATACTTTGCCTGAACCTGGTTCAATTTCTAATGTAAGGTCAGCTGAAACAGCAATTCCTTCAGTTGTAACAGCAAAAAGCTTCATCTGGCTTTTCTCTAGCACAGCAAAAACAGAAGGAAAAACTAAAAGAAAAATTAAAAATAAAAAAATCTTTTTATGCATAAACAACACTAAACAAAAATTATCTAATAAAATAAAAAGAAAAAAGAGTTATTAAGAGTTTTGGTTTTAGAATAAAACAAGCTAAATCAGCGGCAAATAGGTCAGAACACAAATAAAAACATAGTGCTGCCTGATTTTAGAACCACTGCCTTCAAAAAATTGGAGTGAAAAAATGAATCAAAATGAACTAATTTTATTTCAAGGAAAAAAAATAAGAAGAACATGGCATAATAAGGAATGGTGCTTTGTTTTGGAAGACATTATAGCTGTTTTAAGTGATTCAAAAGACCCAAAACAATACATTCAAAAAATGAAGCAAAGGGATCTTCCTTTAGCAGAAGGATGGGTACAAATTGTACACACCCATGAAATTGAAACATTGGGTGGAAAACAAAAAATGAATTGTGTGAATCCTGAAGGAGCATTCAGAATCATCCAGTCAATTCCTTCCCCTAAAGCCGAACCATTCAAAATATGGCTTGCTAAAGTAGGCTATGAAAGAGTACAAGAAATAAGAAACCCTGAAATTGCAATGAAAAGAATGAAGGAAATCTATAAAGCAAAAGGGTATTCAAATGAATGGATTGAAAAAAGAACAAGAGGCATTGCAGTAAGAGATGAATTAACAGAGGAATGGAGCAAGCGCGGAATCAAAGCACAAAAAGAATATTCAATTTTAACATCAGAAATTTCAAAAGCAACATTTGATTTAACTCCAAAAGAATACAAGAAAGTCAAAGGATTAAAAAAACAAAATTTAAGGGACCATATGAATGATTTGGAATTGATTTTTTCAATGTTAGGGGAAAAAGCAACAACAGAAATTGCAAGAAATAAAGATTCACAGGGTTTTTCGGAAAACAGAGAATCTTCAAGAAAAGGAGGAAAAATTGCAGGAAATGCAAGAAAAAACCTTGAAAAAGAAACAGGAAAAAAAGTAGTCATGCAAGAAAATTATTTAGGAAAAACCGAAAAAGCGAAAAAACTAGAAGAAAGAAAAAAATAAACAAAAAAAAGGCTAATTGCAATTACCCATAAAATAAAAAGAAAAAAGAATTATTAATGCTTTTGTTTTTGCAAGCAGTCTTAATAATAAA
>JAHJUD010000095.1 GCA_018829335.1 Microcaldota archaeon
CTTAGAAAACGGTAGTCTACGAGTGCCATTCCAAGCATTCATAGACAAACTCAAGGTGAATTAAATGACCAGAGCAAGAAAAACAATAAAAAAACCACCCAACACAAATTACAGAGAGGACAATAAATCAGGACAACACAATAACTTCTTTCAACCGAAAGCTTGAAATACTACTTAAAACTATAATAAAAGCATGAATAAAGAGTTTATTCAAAAACACAAAGGAAAGCTGATTATTGCAGGAATTGTTGTAGTTTTATTTGTTGGCACTTTTTTACTTTTTAACGGAAGTATTAGCGGAGAGCTATTATGTGAAGAACGGGAAAATAAATGTTGTCTTAAAGGAACAGATGAGTGTAATGTGTTATATGTTTCTTGTTCTTTTGATTCTGCTCCCGTATACAAGGGCTGCGAATTTTACCCTATAAACTGTGTTCCTGACATTGATTGTGAAGAATTAAGCAGTGAAACAAAAAAAATTAGAGAAGATCTTTACATTAATTCGGAAGACCCTAAATATTGCAGTGAAATAATAAAATGTTTTTACGATGAAAAAAAAGGTTGCGTTAACACAGTTCACACTTCAAATAAAACAGCATCAGACAATTGTTTTTGCAAAGAAAATGTCTGTGAGTCTTCATAAGACCCCTCAGTTTATTCGATTAGCATTAAGTTAACTTTTTCTAAACCAAAAGCTTAAAATAAAGGAAAAACATTAATAGAACATGAATAAAGCATTTATTCAAAAACACAAACCTGAAATAGTTATTTTAGGAATTGTTATTTTGGTTGTTGTTGTGTTAGTTGTTGCTGTGGCATTTAATCAAAATATCCCGCAAGCCTTAATGGATGAAAAATATTGCAATGGAGAAAATATCAGTTGCCAATTTGAGGGTAAAAGAGGGTGTATTAACACTTTACAAAAAGATGTAGAGCATGATTCCTGTCCTCCATCTTGCGAATGCAACACAGAAAAAAACGTGTGCGAGATGGGCACACAACCCTTATGTTATCCTGAATACTAATTTTATTCTGTTAATTCTATGTTGCCTTTTGCGTTAAACACAACGCGAATGTTAATTAAATAGTTTTTGTTTTAAGTAAGAAGAAATATATACAAGAAAATGTTACTTATAAGCATGAGTTCATCAGAACCTCTTCAAAAGCTTATGACATATGTCATGTTTTTTGTTATTTCCATAGTTTTAATTTTTGCAACAGTAATGATTTATTTTGGCATAGCAATAATGGTAAGGCATTTCATTAGAGTAGGTTCGACTTCGAACATTTGGATGGTTATACTTTTGCTTGTTTTTTCTTCTATTTATTATATTGCTTCTTTTATCAGCAATGGAATTTATAGCTTAAAAGTGACAAAAGAAATTAACTTATTAATCAAAATTTTAGTGAAATACGTTATCCCTATAATAGTTTATCTGTGGGTCACATTAGAACCAAAAGAATTTCTTTATTGGATTTCCATCCCGCATCAAAGCTTTTCATTTAGCATTACGGTGATTATAGTAGCTTTAGTTTACACATTTATTCTTGACATAATTTTTGAAAAAATCACAAAAAAACCAAAACCAGAAGTAATATACTAAAAAAATTACAAAAGTTCTTTAACAGAAAAATAATTTTTATTCTTTGATTTCTTCTATTTCCAAATTCCCTTTGTGATTAAACACTGCTTTAAGTTCTTGTCCCTTCCGAAAGCTTGAAATACTACTTAACAAAAACAAAAAACCGTTAAATAGCGGAGTTAACCAAACATATGTTTTTTTATAAGTTTGGTTGATTGCACTTTTTTCCAAAAAACCTGAAGAAATGCCCTAAAAACACCAAAAAAAAAGTGAAAAAACTTTTGGATAGCAAATAAACCGAAAGCTTGAAATACAAGTTAAAACTGCAATAAAGCAAAAAAAAACAGGCATTTTCTGGCATTAAAAAAGCTTAAAAAGATGTTTATACATAATATATTTATTAATGGCTTACAGTGAACGCCTTAAAAAAAGAGAGAGGGAAAAAATGAATAAAGCATGGCTTTTATTGCTGATTTTATTTATTGCAACAGTTAATGCAGCAGGAATGCAGAAAGCAAATGAACTTAATACTAAAATAAATCCTGCAGCAGAAAATACAATAATTAACGACGGAATAATTTTGCCTTATACTTTTGAAAAAATTTATCCTGAAATACAAGAAGATTACTCAAAAGACTATTTAATGTTTGATTATGACAGATTTACTTTATATGTTGAACCAGGATTTTACTCAGACAATGAAACAGAAATAAACGAGTTCATGCAAAAATTTGAGCCAAGATTAAATGCATTAGAAGAATTTACTGAATGGAAAGCAGAAGAAACAGACAGAGGAGAAAAACTGATTATTTCAATGAGGGAAACAACAGGATGTTATGGAGGAGGCGGAGCAAACGGAATAGTTTACCTGTATTTTTCTAATCCAATGTATATGCAGGGATGCCAGAGAGCATATTTTGAAAATGGTTCACCTCATTTTAATAATCCAGGAGAACTAGGAGACTGGTGGGGTTACATGGAAATAGCATTGCATGAAACAACCCATGGAATAACCCCTAATCCAATAATTTACAGGCTATGGTTAGCTGAAGGATTTGGAAGATACAATGAATACAATATTTTATCAAACTATAACGGAAACGGTTTTGCTGACATCACACAAGAAACAGCAGACCATTACCTTTTTGCAGGAGACAGCGCATACAACTGGGAACTTTATACAACCAATGACTACCATGACGGATTAAACAATGAAATACAGGAAAGCGCAGGCTATGATATTAGTGCATGGATGCTTGTAAGAATGAAAAACGAACACAACTTAAACTGGCAGAATTTTTTTGATTTAATGCAAAACAACAAAGAAACATTAAATTACTCTGAAAGTTTAGGAAACTATTTTACTGACTCTTATTTAATTGACTTGCTTGGAAAAGCTTCAGGCATGGATTATGAAACACAAACAAAACCTTTATTCAGATATGACAGCCCTACAGGACCTGGATGGGGAATAAGAAACTGGGAAAACTTAAACTGGTATACAGACCTTACACCAGAATTAAGTTTTTCTGAAGAAAATCCAATAGAAGGAGAAAACATTCAGTTAAATGCAGTAATATTTAATAACGGAAATATTGGATTAGATAATGTTTCAGTAAGGTTTTATAATGGAAGCGAATTATTAAACGAACAATTTGTTTCAGTTCCTGCATTAGATAAAATAACTGTAAGCACTGGATTTTCAGGACAAGGAAGTTATGAGATTACAGTTAAAGTTGACGAAGAAAACAAAAAAATTGAATTAAATGAATTAAACAATGAAGACACAAAAGAAATAATTTTTAATTCACAAGCTTGCGGAAACATTAATGGAATTGAAGGAATAGATATTGATGACATAATTTATTTAGCTAATTATGTTTTCAAAGGCGGACCTGAACCGGTTTCATTGGAGTCAGCTGACGTTGACTTGTCAGGAAACATTGACTTAGACGACATAATGTTTTTGGTTGATTATGTGTTTAACGGCGGACCAGCACCCTGCCAAAACTAATTAAAGAAAACAAAACCAAAAAATATTCTTTTTCTGATGTTTTCATTAAAACAAAAAGAATAAAAACAAAGAAAGCTTATTTATTAACTATCAATTGAGGGGAGTGAGTTAATGAATAAAGTAAATTATTTAATAATAGGATTAATTTTAGTTTTTTTACTGCAAGGAGTTTCTGGCCAGACTTGGTATGTGAATAATCAGGCTGGAAATTGTAATGATGCAGGAGCAGGAACTTCTGCGGTTCCTTTGTGTCATATTGCTGCTGCAAATAATAGAATGAATGGCGGCGACACTGTTTATATTTTGCCTGGAACTTATATGGAAGATTATTCTTGTTTTGAGTCTTATGGTGTTCCTATTAACAGTACTTTTTGTGCTAAATCTGGCCCAAGCCCAAGCCAGCCAACAAAATATATTGGTTTAGGAAACAGAGAAGACATTAAGATTATGGGCAGTGATATTGTTTCTGGCTGGAGTTTGTGCACTGAACCAGGCTGTGGAGCTAATGTTTATAAAGCAAGTTTTCCTCAGGCAAACCAGAGATGCGAATCATTCAGCCCAAAAATTAATAGTTCTTATTGTCTTTCACAAGAAGATATAGGAGATAACTGGAATGACTGCACTACTTATTCAACTGACTGCTGGGAAGATGGAACCAAATGGTATATTAGATCTGATATGGAAACTTCAACCCATGACAGACATGACCCCACTGCAGGCAAAAATTCTGTTAATCTTGCAGGAGAATTTTATTTTGATATTCCAACAAAAACAATTTATTTAAAAACTTTTGACGGACAACCTCCAAGCAGTCACACAATTGAATGCTCTAAAAGACAGTTAGCCCATATTGTTGGCGCACCAGGTTACAACGAAAACATTACTTTTGAAAATTTAACTTTAATGCATAGTTTTGTTGACGGAATAGTAATGGGAGGAACAGTAAAAAACATTAATATTATAGATAACGAACTCGCATACAATTCCGGAGGAGGTTCTTGTGGAAACAATCCTGCCGCAATAATTCATCATAAAGACACCACTTATTGCAGTTCAGGTTACGAACCAGAAAACTTAACTTGCATGAAACCTCTTTATATTAAAGGAAATTTAATTCATGACCAGGGAAGCGATGCAGGCGCAGGCTGGACAAGCGGAGGATACCATGCAGGACAAGGAATTGAATTTTATGATGTAAAAGACAGCATAATAGAAGAAAACGAAATATACAATGTAAGCATGCCTTTTTATCCTAAAGGAAAAGTTAATAATATAACTTTCAGAAACAACAAATTATATAATTACGCCGGAACAGCAATTTTCAGCAACCTCGCAGTAGAAAACATGAAAATAATAGGAAACCAAATTTATAATTCACTTCACGCTTCATATCACGAAACAGGCTCAATAGATATTGGAGGAGACTATCAATACGGAGTGCCAACCACAACCGACAACTGGACTATAGTAAACAATACTTTCTGGAATCTAAATAATGATTACGGCCATGGTTCAGGTTATGGTCCAATGATGGGTTATCAAGGGCCAACAAGAGGCCATATTATAAAAAATAATGTTTTTGCAAACGTTAAAACAGATATGGGAACAGGAGGTTATGGCACCAGTTACTTAGATTATCAATTTGAATCAAACCATAACTTATTCTACGAACCAACAACAACTTCAACTTTAGAATTCTGGCAGGACGCAGCATACATTAGTTTAAGCCAGTGGAAAAATACTACAAGCCAAGATTTAGATGCAATAGTAATAGCAGGAACTGCACCATTATTCAATAATGCTTCAGCAGCAGACTTTTCTTTGAAAAACAATAGCCAGGCAATAGACACAGGAACAATTATTCCAGGAATCCACTGCAGCAGAGCAGACGACAACCCAACAAATCCTTATCCTGCAGGCGATACTTCATGCAGGCACTGGCTTGGAAGCACACCAGATTTGGGCGCAATAGAATTCGGAGGAACTCCTGCTCCATGCACTAATGGAAACACAAGAAGCTGTTTAACAACAGAAAATTGTGTTGGAACACAAACCTGCACTTCAGGAAGCTGGGGATCTTGTATAGACACTCCAAACGACGGCTGCCCTGCAATTCCATGCACTAATGGAGAAACAAGAAACTGCACTACAACAGATTCATGCCCTGGAACACAAACTTGTACAAGCGGAAACTGGGGAACATGCAATGACACTCCAAACGATGACTGCCCTGCAGCAGGAAACGGAAGCATTACAGTAACCCATTTAATTCCAACAACAAACATTAATGCAGGACAAAACCAAGAATTCACTTACCAAACAAAAGTTTCTTGCAGTGGAGGATACTGCGGGAATGTAACAGCCACATTAGATCCAACTTTTGGTTTCACCCAAGAAGGAGCATATTCAAATAATGCAATATCAAATGAATTAATTTTATCAAAATATACTGCGCCAGAAAATGGAACAATAGAATCTATTACAGCACACCTGACTTACGGAGAAGTAGTATTTGCAATCTATTCTGAATCAGGAAACTTACTTGCACAAAGTGCGCCAAAAACTTCAGATAACGGCTGGACAACAGCACCAATAAATTTACAGGTAACAGCAGGAAACAATTACTGGCTGGGATGGATTCAAGGAAAAGACGGAAGCTCTGACCCTTGGAGAAAATGGAGTACAGGAACAACAGGACAAGGAATAATGATAATATCAGGAACAACTTATCCAAATCTTCCAAATACTTTGCCTTCAACAGGAAACACAAACTATAAACACAGCATTTACGTAACATATTCAACAGACTCAAACCAAACAAGCAAAGGAGTCATTCCAATGAATTCAGGAAATCCATTTTACACTACAAGCCAGAACCCGCAAACCTGTTTAGATTTAGATGACGGACAAGAATGCACTAACACATGGAGTGTAATTCCAACAGGAACAATCGGAAACACCTATTCTTTCTTTGTAAAATACACTCCACAAAATACAGAAATCCCTTCACAAAACACTCCAACAATCACAGTAACAATAACAGAAAATACTGGATGCACAGAAAACTGGCAATGCACACAATGGAGTCCATGCATTAATGGAAACCAAACAAGAACCTGCACAGACTTAAGCAACTGCGGAACAACAAACAACAAACCAGCAGAAACACAATCATGCACTGAATGTGAATTCACAGACCAAAAACCATGCACTACAACACAAGAATGCCCAGGAATACAAGTATGCAACGAACAAGGCCAATGGGGAGAATGCTATGATGTGCCTGACGACAACTGTCCAATAATTCCATGCACTAACGGAGAAACAAGAAACTGCACTACAAACGAAAATTGTGCAGGAACAGAAACATGCGTTAATGGAGCATGGCAAACATGCAACGATATACCAAACGACGACTGCCCAACAATAAAAGAACTTGAAATAACAATTACCCCGACAGGAACCCTACAAGACAAACAACCTTTTTCAGTAACAGTAACAGAACAAACACAATCCACTGATACAATAGGAGCAGAACCAATAAGCAGAGCAAAAATAGAATATGCAGGAAAAGCATATTACACAAACCCGCAAGGAAAAGTAAAAATAAAAGCAAACAAAGACTATGTAACTTTAACAGCAAGCAAAGAAGGATACCAGACAAAAACAATAACATTAAACATTGAAGGAGCAGGAACACCAACAGGACAAGGATACTTAGGAGAAATACCAGAAGAAATAGCAACAATAGCAACAGCAATAGCAATAATAGTAGTATTGGCAGCAATAGCCGCAACAAAATTAAAATAAAAGAGGAAACTTTTTCCTCTTCCTTTATTCTTTTTTTATTTTTTTATGCACAAGCGAAAGCTTGATATATTACTTTAAACTAAATTAAAGGATGAAATGGAAAGAGTTTCTTAAGCCGACAGCACTAAAAATAATTTTAACTGTTTTTTTTGCTTATATTTTGGGTTATTTACTGCTTATATTAAACACAATACTTTTCACTTCACCTAACTCTGATTGTCTGGGCTGTGATTCACCTGAAATATTAAACCAGATAGCTGTTTTTTTTCTGCCTTTAGGTTTGGGAGTCCTTAATTTAATTGAAGAAAATTTTTGGTTGCTTCCTGAAGGAATTATTGGTTCAATATTGTTTTTGTGTTTTATTTTACTGCATGCTTTGTTCTGGTATGCGATATCATGTTTTATTGAATTAGCATACAATAAATTCAAAGGAGTGAAAAAATGAAAAAAATAATTTTGGTTTTGGTCGCTGTAAGCATTTTAATTGCAGGATGCAATTTTTTTCCTGAACCAGAAGAAGATTTAACTGGATTTAAAGACTGCAAGCAAAGCCAGGAATGCATTATGAATTCAGTGAAAAACTGTGAGAAAGCTTTTGCTTCATCAAAAGACACATTTATGGGAGACGCTAAAGCAGAACTAAAAGTAATAGTGTATGGAATGCAGGAAGGAAACTGCAAAATAAAATACAAGACAGGAAACCTTGAAGGAGACGCAGGATTAATGTCTCAGGCAGTGTTTTCACTTATTGCAAACAAAGAAATGGTTTGTTTGGTGCCAAAAGAAAAAATTAATCTGGCAACAAAAGGAATGAATGAAGAGTTAATGAAAAACTATTGTTCAGGAAGCTTAATTGATGCAATTAATTCAATTGAAGAAACAATGAAAGACATGCAGTAAAACTCAGAGTTTTTCTGTTTTCATTGTCTTATCAGTTATTTTGAATTGCTTTCCGCAGTAAATGCATGAAGTGTCTGTCTTGATTATTTTTCCATCATCAGGGAAAGCATTAATTAAGTCTTTTCCTTCAATTGATTCCTCAAATTCTTTTTTACAGTGAGAACAAATGAAAATTGTTTTTGTTCTAGGCTCTGAAACCATTGAAGTCTTGTTAATCAAAAAAGGTTTTTTGCATTTAATGCATGTTCCTTCTAATGCTCCTCCTTTAGCAGGATTATTATTCATTTTTTCTACATGATCTGAAACTTCACCGCAATTAGAGCACTTAAAATAAACTGTTTTTCCTTCACCCAAAAAAATTACCTCAAAAAAACTGTAAAGTATAAGAATTTACGCTTATTTAAGTTTTTGGTTTTAAAAAAAGGCAGAACACAAAGAATAAATACTTGTTAAACTTAAATAAGATTATATGACAGGATTATTTGACAGAACTGACAGGGCAAAAAAAGCAATGTTTGCACAGTCAAAGAGAAGAAATGCAAGCAAACTAATAAAAGAAAACATCCAGAAAAAACAAAAAAAAGAAGAAAAATACAGGAATGAAGAAAGAAAAAAAAGAAGAAAAGAAGGGAGATATTGAAAACAAAAAAAAATACAATTCAATGGAAAAGAATAAGAGAAACCAAATGGCAGGAAGAAAAACAAAAAAAGAGAAACAAATAAATAAGGGAAAGGTTTAATTTAATCAAATGAAAAAGAAATTTTTGCTTTTGGCTTTAATTCTGTTTTGTCTGGTTGGCTTTTCAGGGTGCCCTTTAATTGACGACCATGACAAGGCACCAGAAAACGCTTACCGAGAAATACATTTTGCGTTGATTCCGGAAGAATGCATGGAATTCAAAGACAATGTCTGTTCTTTATTTACCTGCATGGTTGATTCATGCTATTGTGAAGAACCAGAAGGAATACTAGTAAAAGAAAACAAAAACCATTATGTAATAGGAAATGAAAAAGATGTAGTAAGAGATGTACAAGAGTATTTGAATTCAATTAATTCAGAATACAAGGCTGAAAATGCAGTGGAATTAAATCCGGTTTTTTATAATGTTTTTGCATTTGATTCAGAAAGAAACGAAAAAGTTTTTGTAATAGCAGTTGACGGAGCAATACTTGAAACAACATGCAATGTTTAAGAAAAAAGAAAAAAATAAATAATAATTTGAACTAAAAAGAATTGGAGGGAAAAAAATGACTGAAGGAAATACAAAATTAAAGTGTCCTGATTGTGGAAAAGAATTTCCTGAAGGAGAAGACACTACAATAGGAGAAATAATGGAAACAACCTGCCCTTTTTGCAAAAAAAGATTTGAAATAAATGACGAAACAGTAATAGAGGAATAAAATGCCAAAATGCCCTAAATGCAAAAAAGAAGTCAAAGAATTAGTGTTGGCTGGAAGCTATAAGTATTCAATGAAAAGAGAAGTATATTTATGCGAGAACTGCGCAAAAAAAATGAATTCAGCAGTTAATTCTTCAACTACAATTTTTTTAGTGCTATTTTTTGTTTGGCTTGGAGGAATTTTTCTGGGAATAGTGCCGGAAGAGTTTTTTGCGGGTTATTTGCTTTCAGGAATAATAGGACTGCCTTTAATTCTGTTTGCTTTCTATAAATTAAAGGAGGGCTCTTAATGGAATTAATTGACTGGCTTAAAGTGGTTTTTTTTATTAGTTTTGTTTTAGGGATTTCTTTAGTTTATGCAGGAGACAGCACAACAGGAATTGGAGTCTTTTTTATTGCAGTTTTTGCTGTCTGCGGAATAATACTTAATTTAGGGATAATAAAAGAAAAAACAAGCCCTGAAAAAAAACTGCAAAGAATAGAAAAAAATGCAGGAAAAGAAATAAAGAAAATAGAAAAAGACGCAAAAAAAATCGAAAAAAAAGCAGAAAAAATAGTTAAAGCAGCAGAAAAAGAAATAAAAAAGTAAGAAAAGGAAGGCGTTACTTTCCTTTTGCTTTCTCTGAAATGTTTCCAATCCAGATTGTTACGAGAACAGCAATAATTGTTACAACAACTGCATAAACAATCATCGGGCCAATCGAGTCTGCTTGCCCAAAAACTTCAGCAAATATTGCCTGAATTGCACCATTCCAAGCTAAAGCTGCAACCAACCCAAAAGCCGCTGTAAGCAAAGCAGCAATTTTTTCAATTACTTCAGTTTTCATAAATAAGCCTCCTAAATAAGCCTTAACTAAAAGATTAAAAATCAACCAGAAAAAAAACTTTATTTAATTTTAGGGTGCTTTTTGATTTCATGGTAAGTTGAACAAAATTTTGGGGATTCACTCTGATGATTGCACAAATACTTCGAAGGAAGCATATCCCTGCAGACTCCTGCAAACTTGCATGACATTCAAATTACCTTGCATAATGCATTCTCCCCTTTAAATTCAGTTTAATCTTTTATCACCAAAAAAAAAGAGAAGAAGTGAGTTAGTGATAAAAGGGGATAAACAACAGCCACTTGAATCTAATAATAATTAGCTTTAAGTGAAAAATCAAGCCAGAAATTTTTTTGGCTGCGTTCATCTGAAAAAATAAAAAGAAAGTAAAGCTTTAAAACCTAAATGTTAATTCAGCATCCAGATGCTGAAATTAAGCAGTAAAGCAAAAGAAACCCACAAAATATAAGGGATTAAAAGAAAAGCCGCTTTTTTTTCTATTCTGTAAAAAAACAAAATTGAGGCAAGAATTACAGTCCATAAAACAAGTATTTCAATTAAAGCAAACAAAGGATTTTTTAAGCCAAAAAACAAAAAAGACCAGAAAACATTAAGAACTAACTGAACAAAAAAAACGCTTACAGCAAATTTTACTTCTTTTTTTTCAAATCCTTTTTTCAGGATTAAATACAAAGAAATTCCCATTAACAGGAAAAGCAGTGTCCAGACAGGGCTAAAAAGCCAGTTAGGCGGATTAAAAAAAGGCTTTACAAGAAAAGCATACCATGAAGGAATAGAAGGAATAGTAAAAACTGAACCAATTATTCCTGCAAGCTGGCATAAAATAATTGAACCAATTAAAAGCAGCAAATCATTTTGCTTCATCTAAAAGTATAGGCATTAAAGATATTTAAACTGATCAAAATAAAAAAAATAAAGAAATAGATGAAAAATTAACTTTCATTTTTTGCTTAAAAAATTAGTATCTTTTTCTTTTCATGTAACAGTCTTTGCAGTAAACTGGCTTGTCTTCTGCAGGCTTGAATGGAACTTCACATTCATTTCCGCATTCAGAGCAAGTTGCTTTATGCATTTCTCTTGGACCAAAATCTCTTCTTGGTGGTCCTCTGTTATTGCTAAAATCTCTCATGTTTTATTAACTCCTATATTAAAAATAACACAAACAAAATGAACAAAAGAAGAATCTTTTATACATAAAAATGTGTTATAGTTATGTAATAAATGACTATACAACAGTTTATAAATCTATTAATGCAAAACAATAAGCCCTAAAAAAAACTATTTTTTCAGGTATTCATCCCAGCTTTTTATTTCAAGGTCTGCAGGCTTTTTTTCCTGCATTGATTTAATGAAAAGCTTTGACAATTCAAGGTTTGTGATTAAAGGAACACTGAAATCAACTGCTGTTCTCCTTAAAGAATAATCAGGATCCCATTTCTTTGAATGATATTTGCTTGGAATATTGAAAATAAAATCAATTTTTCCTGATTTAAGGAAAGAAATGATATTTGGCTCTTTTTTTTCCTGCACTTTGAAAAGTTTTTTGCTTTTAATGCCATGAAATTTCAAAAACTTGTGGGTGTTTTTTGTTGCAAAAAGATTAAAGCCCATTTCAGAAAGCTTTTTTATCGGCTTCAAAAGAAAGTATTTATTTTCTTCTCCGCCAACTGAAACCAGAATATTTTTTTTAGGCAAAGGGTTTTTTGCTGCAAGCATTGATTTAAGAAAAGCATCATAAATGTCTTTTCCCAAGCATGCAACTTCTCCTGTTGAAGCCATTTCCACGCCGGAAATAGGGTCTGCACCGCTTAAACGCGAAAAAGAAAACTGCGGGGCTTTAACTCCGACATAATCAAGTTTACCGAAATAATCAACTGTTTTTTCTATTGGTTTGTCAAGGATTGCCTTAACTGCATAATCAATGAAATTTTTTCCTATTACTTTAGAGCAGAAAGGAAAGCTTCTTGAAGCACGCAGATTGCATTCAATTACTTTAATTTCATTGTCTTTTGCAATAAACTGGATATTGAATGGGCCGGTAATTTTCAGCTTTAATGCAATTGCCTTAGAGATTTTTTTTATTCTGTTAATTGTTTCAAGGTAAATTCTTTGGGCAGGAAGAATAATTGTTGCATCACCTGAATGCACTCCTGCGTTTTCCACGTGCTCTGAAATAGCATAAATAATCATTTTGCCGTTTTTTGCGACTCCGTCAATTTCAATTTCTCTTGCATTAACAAGGAATTTGCTTAAAACTGCAGGATGCTCTTTTGACAAAACAGAATTTTTCAGGAAATCCTCTAATTCTTTTTCATTAAATACTACTGCCATTCCTGAACCGCTTAACACATAGCTTGGCCTTACAAGAACAGGAAAGCCGGTTTTTTCTGCAAAAGCTTTTGCTTTAGTAAAAGAAGTGAGTTCAATCCAAGTAGGCTGGCTGACATTAATTGAATCCAGAAGAGAAGAAAACTTGTTTCTGTCTTCGGCTGAATCAATTGACTCAACTTTTGTTCCCAAAATTTTCACTTTGTTTTTATTTAAATCCATTGCAAGGTTGTTTGGAATCTGGCCTCCCATTGAAATAATCAACCCAAAAGGCTTTTCTTTGCGGTAAATCTCTAACACAGTTTCAAGTGAAAGCTCTTCAAAAAACAGTTTGTCTGATTCATCAAAATCAGTTGAAACAGTTTCAGGATTAGAATTAATCATTATTGTATTATATCCTGCTTTTTTAAGTGATTTTAATGCATTCACACAACACCAATCAAATTCAACGCTTGAACCAATTCTGTAAGGGCCTCCGCCTAAAACAACAATGCTTTTTTTTAGGGGAAAAACATCGTCTTTTATTCCGTTGAATGTAAGGTACAAATAATTTGTTTTTGCAGGGTATTCTGCTGCAAGAGTGTCAATTTGTTTTATTACAGGAAAAATTTTTGCTTTCAGCCTTTTGTTTCTGACTTTTTCTTCAGTTGAATTAATTAATAAAGAAATTTTTTTGTCGCTGAAACCAGATTGTTTTGCTTCCAAAAGCAATTCAGGAGAAAGAGAATTCAATGATTTTTTTTCAAGGATTTTTTCTAATTCAACAATGTTTTTTATCTTGAACAAAAACCATTTATCTATTCCTGTAAGAAAAGAAATTTTTTCAACAGAAAAATTTTTCCTTAAAGCAGAAGCAACTGCATGAATCCTGTTTTCTGTGGGATTAATTAATTCAGCTTTAATTTGTTTTCCTGAAAAAAACTTTGATTCAATTCCATTTATTCCTGTTTCAGTCATCCGCAAGGCTTTCTGCAAGGCTTCCTCGAATTTCCTTCCAATTGCCATTACTTCTCCTACAGACTTCATCTGGGAACCGATTTCTTTTGAAACATTACTGAATTTATTTAAATCCCATCTGGGCACTTTTACAACACAGTAATCCATTGCAGGCTCAAAGCAGGCCATAGTTTTTTTTGAAACAGAATTCTTTAATTCATTTAAAGAATAGCCTAAAGAAAGTTTTGCTGCAATAAAAGCCAGAGGATAACCTGTTGCCTTTGAAGCAAGAGCACTGCTTCTTGAAAGCCTTGCATTCATTTCAATTACAAAGTACTCGTTTTTTTTCGGATTCAAGGCAAACTGGATATTGCATTCTCCTATAATGTTAAAATGCCTTACGATTTTCAGCGAAATTTCACGCAATAAATGGTATTCAGAGTTTGTCAGGGTCTGGCTTGGCGCAACAACAATTGATTCTCCTGTATGAATTCCCATTGGATCAAAGTTTTCCATATTGCAGACTGTAACAGCATTGTCTGATTTGTCTCTTAAGATTTCATATTCTATTTCTTTGAATCCTGAAAGATATTTTTCAATTAAAACCTGCTTTGAAAAAGAAAAAGCCTGTTTTAGTTTTTCTTCTAATTCTTTTGGATTCCTGACTAAACCGCTTCCTTTTCCACCTAAAGCAAAAGCAACGCGCACCATTAAAGGAAAACCGATTTCTTTTGCTGAATTAAGGCCTTCATTAACTGAAGTGACTGCAATTGAAGGAGGAACAATTACATTAATTTCTTTCAGCCTTTCAGCAAACTTTTTTCTGTCTTCTGTTTCTTCAATTGATTTAACTGAAGTGCCCAAAACTTGTACATTAAATTTTTTTAGTATTCCGTTTTTTTCTAATTCAAGGCCACAATTTAATGCTGCCTGGCCTCCAAAACCCAAAAGAATGGAATCAGGTTTTTCTTTTTCAATTACTTTTTCAACAAAAAAAGAATTTATCGGCAGAAAATAAACCTTGTCAGCTAATTCTTCTGAAGTCTGGATTGTCGCAATATTTGGGTTAACTAAAATTATTTTTATGCCTGTTTCTTTTAAGGCTTTAATTGCCTGTGAACCAGAGAAGTCAAACTGGCGGTCAAATAAATTAAAAATCTAACTGACTTTCGCCTGCTTCCCCGATTTTCAGAGCGCCTGAACCTAACAACAAAATTTTCTTGTATTTCACAATTCAATTACCTCCTTTTTTTATTTCATAACATCTCCTTGAATTCATCAAACAAAAAATCAGAGTCAGTAGGCCCAGGAGAAGCTTCAGGATGAAACTGAACAGAAAAAAACGGTTTTGACTTGTGTTTTATTCCTTCAATTGTTTTATCGTTTGCATTAACAAACCATTTCACAAAATCGTTTTTCATTTTGTTTTCCAAAGCAAAGCCATGGTTTTGCGAGGTAATAATGCAGTTATTGGTTTCTAAATTAATGCAAGGCTGATTTTGGCTCCTGTGGCCGAATTTTAATTTAAAAGTGTTTATTCCTGCTGCTCTTCCAAGCAATTGGTTGCCTAAACAGATTCCAAAAACTGGCTTTGAATCAGAAAACAATTTTTTAATGTTTTGAATTGGAACTGAAAGCAATGAAGGATCGCCTGGACCATTGCTTAAAACAAAACCATCAACATCTAATTCATTTAAAGGAGAATTCCATGGAACCCTTAAAATTTTTATTTTCCTTTTCAGCAAGCTTCTTATAATTCCATGTTTTGCACCAAAATCAACTAAAGCAACTTTTTTGTTTCCTTTGCCAAACCATTCATTTTTACTGCACGAAACTTTTTCAACTAAATTTAATTTATTCGGGTCAAAAAAAGGAATTTCTTTTTCTATTATTATTTTGCCTAACATTGTTCCCTTGCTTCTCAGCTTTTGCGTTAAAGCCCTTGAATCAACTCCAAAAATTGCAGGAACTTTATTTTCTTTCAGCCAAGAAGAAAGACTTTTTTCTGCAGACCAATGCGAAAACTCTTCTGAATAATCCCCTACAATTAATCCTTTTACCTGAATTTTTTCTGATTCAAGATTTGAAACATTTTTTTTATTGTGTGCTGGTATTCCATAATTGCCGATTAAAGGATAAGTAAATACAAGGATTTGGCCAGAATAGCTTGGGTCAGTTAAGCTTTCAGGGTAACCAGTCATTCCTGTTGAAAAAACAACTTCGCCAGAAGAAGAAAAAGGAAAACCAAAAGAATAACCTAAAAAAACAGTGTTGTCAGACAAAACAAGTTTTGCTCTGACTTTTTTAGAATACATTAAAAAAAAATTTATGTCAGCAAAAGTTTATAAAAAGAATTTAAAGCCAAAAACACAGGAAAAAATATATAAACACTTCTCAACACCTTTTCTTAAAAGGTGTAACAAAATGCAGGGCATAAAGCCCGGCTGCCTTTTGATAAAAATTTAAATAAAAAAGTACAGTATAATCAAGTACTATTTTGATTATCCCAAAAAGAACTTTTTCTCTTATCAGAAACGGTTTTTCTTTTTTGGGCAACCTGCACTTTTTTCTTTTGAGAAAAGAAAAAAGGGCGGAGGTGAATTATTAATGGGAACAAGAAGCAAAGATACAAGCCGATTCAAGAAAACCAAAGCCAGAGAAAGATGGAAATGGAAAAAAAAGAAAATGCGCAGGGAAAAACGCAAAAAAAGATATAGAAAGAAAAGA
>JAHJUD010000096.1 GCA_018829335.1 Microcaldota archaeon
CTTAATAATAAATAAAAATAGATAAAAAAAGGAAATAAAAAAAAGAAAAGGTTTAGCCGAATAAGGCGCCAAGGCCTGCTGCGGCTTCTTCTTCACTTTTTCCTTCATCTTCTTCTTTTTCTTCTTTTTTCTCTGCTTTTGCTTCTCCTTGCGGAGTGACTGCAGCTGCAGGCATGACTGAAGCAGACTTAATTGCTTCTTCAATGTTGACGTCTTTCAGTGAAGCAACTAATGCCTTGACTCTTCCTGAATCAACGTCAATTCCTGCTGCTTTAAGGACTTCAGTTACTGCTTTTTCGCTGATTTCCTTTTTTGCAGAATGCAAAAGCATTGCAGCATAGACATATTCCATTTTAATTCCTCCAAAAAAACAATTAATTAATGAAAATTAATTTTCTTCTTCCCCGCTTTCTTCAGTGTCTTCATCTGAAGTTTCTTCTGAATCGTCTGAGTCATCTGAGTTTTCTTTTGAGTCGTCTGTTGTTTCTTCATCTGAATCTTCAGTGTTTTCTTCTGTTTCCTCTGTTGTTTCTTCTTGAGTTCCCTCTGTATTTTCTTCCTGTGTTTCCTCGTTTGTTTCTTCTTTGTTTTCTTCACCCATTTTAATTCCTCCTAATAATTGAAAAAATCCAATTAAACATTAATTTATTTTTCCTCCGTTTTATCAGAATCTTTCTTTTCAGCTGGTTTTGATTCTTCTTTTGCCTCTTCTTTTTTTTCATCTTTTTCCTCGGCTTCTTTTGGTTCCTCTTTTTTTTCTTTTGGCTCTTCTTTTGGTGTTCCTGTTTCTTCTGGCTTCTCTTCTTTTGCTTCATCCTTTTTTTCTTCTGCAGGTTTTTCTGCAGAAACATTTTTTACCTTTGATTTCAGAATTATTGCCTGTAAATTAACTTTTGCAATAAATGCTTCAATTGTAGCTGAATTAAGGATTTCTGCATTAAAAGCCAAATTCATTGAATCATAGATTGCTTTAGTTAAAAGCAAAGGAATTGTTTCTTTTGTAGTATAAGAAATGTTTAAAGCCAAATTCAATGAATTTAAGTGAGCTGAAGAAAAGTTTTGGAATACTTCTTCTTCATCAAAGTCTAATACTTCAGGCTTGAATATTTCGCCTTTTTCAAAAACTGCATTTAATGCTAAGCCGACTTTAATTGGCTTAATGTTTAACTTGGATAAAACTGATGCAACAGGCTCTGAAACTGGTTCACCTTTTTTACAAACGACTTTGTCTTCTGTTATTTCAATTGAAGCTCCGGCTAATTTTACTTTTAATCCTGCTGCCTTTAAATCACTTAAAGCTGGCCCAGGAGGAAGTCCTGTATCGCCTGCAGGAACAATAATGTCTTCAAGAGCAATAACTCCAACTTTAGCTGAAGTGTTTCCTTTATTTTTTTTAAGCAAAGAAAACAATTCAAAAGCATTTAATTCAGTGAAAATAACTGCAACAGAATTATTTGAATAATCTTTTAAACCTGAATTCTTTAATTTTGATTCACTTAAAGCTTTCAGAAAAATTCTTGTTTTGGTTACTTTAATAACTGCTTTGCCTGCCAAAAGCTTTCTTACTCCGGCAAACAAGTTTGCAGGAAAAGACTTTAATGAAGCAATTCCTATAACAGAATATTTGTCAAACAATTGTTTTAATTCCTGAACTTCTTTTTCTTTCCAGGTTATTCCATGAGAAGTCATTTTTTGGCCTCCTTTACTCCAATTTTAATTGGAGGGCCCATTGAAAGCTTTACTATAACAGACTTAATGTTCTGGCTTCTTGCAGTCAATTTTGCTTCAACTGCATTATAAACTGAAATAATATTTTCAGCTAAATCAATGTCTTGCATTACTTCTTTTCCAACAGAAACATGAATTAAAGGCATGAATTTTCCTTTCTTGTTTGTGATTTTAGTTACTCCGGCAGAACCCTGAATTAAAGCATTAACTGTTTTTAAGTCTTGATTAGTAATAGGTTTAGGCATTTTGCCTCTGGGGGCAAGAGTCTGCCCTAAAAATTTTCCCACTAAAAGCATTACAGGACCTTCAGCCATAAACACATCAAATGTTTCAGCTATTTCCTGAATTTCTTTTTTTGAAAGCTTTGAAATGTCTGAATCCATTATAACTTTAGAAACTAAAGGCTTTACTTTTTCAGCAAACTCTTTGTCTTTAATAAAAGCAATAGAATTAAGTTTTTTAGCTAAACCATAAGGCATTTTAACTTCCAAATCAAATCTGTTTTCTGCTTTCTTAAAATCAATTCCCTTAAAATTAATTGTTAAGTCTACTGACTGCTGGAATTTTCTTTTCTTTGATTGGTCTCTTGCCTTGGATAAAGCGTCTAAAACTTCTTCTTTCTTCATAAAATAAAGCCTCCTACCGAAGTAGTCAAACAGCTTAAAATCAAGTGTATTATCTATTAATTTAGAAAAAACTTTATAAACCTGCCCTTTTTTCTTTTCGCAAAAGAAAAAAGTGTAAATTACAACTTAATTCCTTTGGAATTAAGTGTACATTAAAACCCAAAGGTTTTAACGTAGCCAAAAAAGAAAAACCGTTTCAAAATTAAAACAACAAATATATTTATATATCTTTTTGATATGTATTTGATATGCTAGTTGGAGGGATTAAATGAGTGAAACTTTAGTGAGACTAGAAGGAGCACAAGAAATGGTAGTGGAAAAATTAGTAGATATAGGAATATTTAAAACAAAAAGCGAAGTAATCAGGGCAGGCATTTTAGAGTTAGGAAAAGATTACGGAGTATTTGAAAGCGTTAAAGATATTGAAAGAGAGTTAGTTGAAAGAAAAATTTTGAAAGAAAAAAGGGAAATGGCAAGAAAAGGCGAAAAATATATAAGTGAAGAAAAAGCCCTTAAAAAATACAGGTGAATTCTTTTGGAGCTAAAACCTTGGAAACTTGTCTATAGAAAAGACTGGGACAAAAACTTCAAAAAATTTGACAAAGAAACACAGAAGAGAATTTTAAAGAAGATTAAACAAATGAAACAGCCTTTGATGGCAAGAGGACTTAAAACTTCAAAAGCTTTAATCGAAGAAGTTGGACAATACAGAATAGCTTTTTATCAAAATGAAGAAAAACACCTAAAAGAAATCCATTTTGTTGGAAATCACAAACAATATGAAAAATGGTATAAAGAAGTTTGATGCAAGGAATTATTTATGGAAAGGCCTTTAATTGACCCAGAAAAATGCACTAACTGCTTTACTTGCAGACAAGTCTGTCCTCAAGGAGTATTTGGAGAAAAACAAGGAAAAGCAATTGTATTATGGCCGGAAAAATGCGTTGCATGCAAAGCATGCGAATTAAGCTGTCCAAAAAACGCAATAGAAGTAAAACCTTACTGAATCATTTTTTCTTTTTCCTGAGTTTATTCCAGAGTTCCCTTCCAAGATCAGTCATATGCCTTTCGTAGTTTCATTAACCTGCTTAGTGCATTTAAACTCTATACTGCACCAAAAAAGAAAAGTTTATAACTACAGAAAAACTTAATGTTATTAAAATAAAAGAGTTGATTTAAGATGCCTGTCAAAGCGTTAAGAAGATTTAAAAGAACAGGAAATGCTAAACCGCTAAGAATTGGAAAGTTGTCTGAAACACAAGTAAATGCCGCCAACAGAGGAGAAGGAAACCTTACTCCAGTTTACTCTAATATGAAAACAGAGCCAGTATGGTATAGTAAAACAAGAGATGCCGAAAAGATTGATTCCATGTTTCATAGCACTAGTTGGGATGCTGAAACGCTTCAGCCATTACATATGTGGAAAGGACAAAAAACTGTAGGAAAATTTAAGCAGGTAAGAGGAAAATTTGACAGGCAAACAGGAAAACCAATAAGTTACTTTAAAAGCTCTGAAATAGAAAACAGGTTTTATTTAAGTTTTTTAAGCATGAAGAGAAAGTTGTGTTGTCCTGATTTATTGTCCTCTCTGTAATTTGTGTTGGGTGGTTTTTTTATTGTTTTTCTTGCTCTGGTCATTTAATTCACCTTGAGTTTGTCTATGAATGCTTGGAATGGCACTCGTAGACTACCGTTTTCTAAG
>JAHJUD010000097.1 GCA_018829335.1 Microcaldota archaeon
GTTCATAAAGCAAAGCTTTTTTAATGTCTGAGTCTTATTTTATTTGGGTTGATTTAATGCGCTTAAAGAGAAGAAAGCCAAAAGAATATGACAAAACAAAATCTTTTGCCTTCCCTAAAAAAAATCCTTTGGTCAGAGTAACCAGAAGCAAACAGTCTTATCCTGTTGAAGATGTTTTATTTTCCCGTGAAGGCCATGTTAAAGACAAGCGTTTAAGTATTGAATTGTTGTCAGGAAAAAAATCAAATGGAAGAAAAAGCATTGAGTTTGAAAGAAGGAAATTCAGGCGTGTTGATAAAAATAACCGTCTGCTGAAAAAAGAAAAAACTACGACAGTTACCAGGCGTGATTATCAGCCCACTCGCCATGATTCACAGTTTTTAATAACCAACCAAAGGCGTGTTTATGACCGCCGAACTTCTGTTAGCATAGACAGAAAACAAAAAAAATCAAAAAATAAATCTTAAAACACCGGCAGTCTGGTTCCAAAAACAATAAGTCTCCTTATTTTCTTGTTTTTTTATGCAGAAATATTATGTTGACACTAACGTCTGGAGAGACTATTATGAGAACAGAAAAGACAACCTTAAGCCTTTAGGGGAATTTGCATTCGGGTTTTTCAAAAAATGCAGAAAAGACAATTCTGTTATCCTTTATTCAGATTTAACATTAAGGGAACTGAATGCTTATTATTCCAAAGAACGCGTTGAAATTCTTTTACAGGCGGTTTCAGTTTTCTGTGAAATAAAAAAAGTTTTTATAAATGAAAAACAAGGAAAAGAAGCACACTCGCTTGTTAAAAAATTTAAAGTTCATTCAGCTGACCTTTTGCATGCAATTCTTGCAAGAGACAACAAAGCAGTTCTTGTTTCAAGAGACAAACATTTCAATAAACTTAAAGACATTGTTAAAATTGCCAAACCTGAAGAAATCATTTAATCCTTAAATTTCTTCATGAACTCTTCACCGACTTTTTCCCTTATTTTCATGTATTCTTCATCAGAATATTTTATTGGCGAAGCACCTTTAAGTTTTTCAAAATTCTTCCACGCTTTTTCCCTTTCAAGTTCCTTTAGTTTGTCTCTTATTGCCTCCCTGATAAAGTCTGTTTTAGTGCTGTAATCAAAATTTTTCATTGCTTTTTCAACTTTCCTGAAAGTTGTTTCCTGAAGTTTCAAGGTAATTGTGTGCATAATACAAAGTAATACTAAACAATATTTAAATCTTTTTGTGTTTTCCTTCTGAATTAAAACACCGGCAATGCACTTTAATCATTAATAAAAATCCGGATTAACCAGGCTTTTTAATGCCTAAAAGGATTTATTTGGATTCAAATGTTTTTATTTCCCTGATTAGAGAAGAAATTGATTCCTCTTTAAATCTTCTTTATATTGATAGCCAGAATTTTTTTAGTTTATGCAGTGAAGAAAATCATGTTTTAATTCTTTCTGGTTGGTTTTTTGAAGAAATTTCAAGAAAAATTTCGTTTAGCAGAGAAGAAGTACTTCAAGAATTCAAGAAAATTGGAATAGCCTTTTTTATTGTAGATAAAAAACCATCTAAAGACTTAATTTCAATGATTTCAAAGGAATGTGAAATTCATTTTGGGGATGCTATTCATATGGCAATAGCTTATGAAAACAAAGCAGATTTTATTGCCACTTGGAATAAAAAAGATTTTGAGAAAGGAAATAAATTTGTAAAGTGCTTTTCCCCTAAAGAGATTTCATATATTCTTTAGCCCATTTATCTCTTTCTTTTTTTGAAATAAGGCTTCCATCCCATCCTCTTTCTTTGGCTTTTTTTGCCATTCTTTTTGCTGCAGCCCTTATTTCCTTTAAATCTTCATTTAATTTAACCAGTTCGCTTACTTTTTCCCTTACCGCATCTTTTATGAATTCACTCCTTGAAGAATACATTTTGGATGACTTAATTACAAAGTCAAGTGTTTTAATGTATTCTTCGTCAACTGCGACAGTTAAAGTTTTCATAAAATCTCCTTACTCATATATGACTCAAATATTATTTAAATGTTTTGGAGTGTTTTTGAGCCATGTGCTTTAATAAAGCCTTTTTTTGAGTGCATTTTAAATAACTTTTCCACACAATTTTTGCGTGATTCAATGATTGAAAACCATTTTGGCAAAACATTCAAGTATATTCTTGAACAAATAGAAAAAAGAAAAGGATTGGTTTTTTTGGTGATTGACCCTCCTGACCAGACTCCAGAAGAAGCTGGAATTATTGCTAAATTAGCTGAAGAAGCAGGAATAGCTGCTTTTGCTGTTGGCGGTTCAATTGGAGCACAAGGCTCTACTTTAGATAAAACAATAAAGCAAATTAAAGCTAATTCTTCTTTGCCAGTAATTTTGTTTCCAGGCAATATTGCGACTTTAAGCCCAAAGGCTGATGCAGCATATTTTATGTCTATGTTAAATTCCAGAGACCCTTATTTTATTTCTGGTGCACAGACTGCTTCTTCTATTCCAGTCAAAAAAATGAATTTAGAGCCTATTCCTACCTCTTATTTAGTGTTTGAACCGGGAAAAGCTGTTGGATGGGTTGGACAAGCCAATTTAATTCCAAGAGACGTGCCTTATATTGGCGTTGCAGCTGCTTTGGCAGGGCAATTCATGGGCTCTCATTTAATTATTCTTGAATCTGGTTCAGGCGCTCCAAGCTGTGTTCCAGTAGAAAACGTTAAAGCAATTGCTTCTGTTGTTGATGTTCCATTAATTGTTGCAGGCGGAGTTAAAACACCGCAAATGGCTTTTGATGCAATTTCTGCCGGCGCTTCTATTGTGCATGTAGGAACCGCAGTTGATGACGTGCATAAAAACAAGGCTAAAGCATTAAAGTTAATGAAAGAATTTGTTTTGGCAGCAGAAAAAGGCGGACAAAACAGGAAATGAATTTTAATTAATTTTTTGGTTTTATTTACTTTTTTTTAGTCTTTTCCTTTTCTGCTTTTATTGCTTTCTATTTTGCTATTCTTCTTTCTTCCATTTCTTTTAGCCTTTGCCATATTGTTGCACTTTGCAGTTTTCTTCTGAAGTATTGCAGTCCTTTTTTTGCCATTCCGCCTTTTTCTTTTAAATAGCCTTTTTTTACCATTTGCTTTTCCCATTTTGGTATTTCTAATGCATCAAGTTTTTTTGGGGGAGCAACCCATAACAAAAGCACCCCATCTTCTCCGTGATTTTTGTAAATCTTTCTTACATTAGTGTGCCTTTTTATTTGAGATATATACTGTGGCAAGTAATATGCGTATGCTAATGCAAGTGGCTTGTACAAGAAGAAAAAAGGAAGAGCAACAGAGCTGTTTTTGATACTCCCCATGTCGCTGAACGCCTCAGTGAAAGCTGATTTATCAGGGTCTGTATTTGTCGCTTCTGCCCATTTTCTGTGAAAATTAGTAATTTTTTTTAGTTTTGCTATTGCTTTGATGTCTTTTGTTACATTACTTTTTTTGTATAATCCTGCTACAACAGGATTTGACAAAGCCTGTAATGCGTGACGCATTTCGTGGTTTTCTGTGTATCTATTCTTTTTTCTTGATGTCTCAATCTCATGTGTGTTTGGGTAATAAAACCCAACATCATGCCTGAAAAATGCTTTTTTTTCTGGGATAAGCTTTCTGACAGGCACTCCTGTTATTTGTGAAAATCTTCTGTAAAGTTTGTCAGTGTAAGTTTTTCTAGGATAATTTCTTCTGACAGGCTTTCCCATTTTTTTCTCCTTTTATTTCTTTAATTCTTTTATTGCTTTTTGTGTATTGCTTTCTTTTCTTATTGTTGTTTCCTGTTCTTTTATTTCCCTTAAAGTTTCTTTTATTGCGTTTTCTGTTGAATAATTTGCTTTCCATCCAAGTTTTTCTATTTTTTCTGTTGAATAATTTCTTTCTCTTATTAATCTGTCAATGTGTTCTTTTGTCACAATGCCTTTCCATATAAAAGAAAAAGTTTTTGCAAGAAAAACTGGAAGA
>JAHJUD010000098.1 GCA_018829335.1 Microcaldota archaeon
GCTTCAGGAAAAAAAACTTTAAAGAAAAAATAAACACTGCAAAAAAAAGAAGGAAAAAATAGTTCTTCACACCACTTCAGCAATGCTTTAATATAAGTTTCACCTATTTTTTTAGGTCTGAATGAAGATTGGAAACTTTGAAGTCGGAGAATACGCTGTAAAGGAATCAGGCGGAAAAAGGCATTTAATTTTTGACTGCAGGAACTGTGTTTATTCTTCTTCTTTAACTGACGACAAAGCATGCCGTTTCCATGTAATTTCAATTCTTTCCCAGGTTGAAGCAGACTTGATTGTTTTGGCTGAAGTTTATGAAAGGGTTTACAACGAAAACCAGACAAAACTATTGAAAGGAATTTCTGAATTGGTTCCAAAATTTGAATTGGAAAACATTTGGGGAACAAAAAATTTAGGCAAAGAAGGAACTGAATGCGAAAAATTTTTTGGCTTAAGGCATGACTTGCTAGTGAAAATTTCCCATGAATTAATTGCATATGATCCCA
This sequence comes from Microcaldota archaeon, assembly GCA_018829335.1. Taxonomy (GTDB): domain Archaea; phylum Iainarchaeota; class Iainarchaeia; order Iainarchaeales; family 1-14-0-10-31-34; genus 1-14-0-10-31-34. The sequence continues at coordinate 501 of JAHJUD010000098.1, forward strand.
TACTTTCTTATGTTACCCTGCTTTCAGAGATAAGGAAAGAAAAAGAAAAAATGCAGTCTGAATCTTATGCTGTTTGTTCAGAGGAATTCATGAAAACTTTGCTTTATTTAAGGCAGGAATTTGAAAAAACTGAATTGATTTCTAAAGCAAAAGGCATTCTTGCAAAACTTGAATCAATGCCTGACACAAAACAATTATATTATTCTTTTTTTGAAGTTCAGGTAAAACCTTCTTTTATTGGTTCAAGATTAATGTTTGAAAAACCTGAAGAACTTGAATTATTGGATGAGTATACAGTAAAAAAATCCAGTGTGCAGATTTTCAAGCACCCAAACAAAATAGAAAAACTTTATTTTTTGAATCCCCCTGAATACACTCTGCCTCCTGAAAAATATTTTGTGTTAAGCAAAACAAAAGAAATTGTTGCCTCTTATCAGCCCGGAAAAACTTCTCTTTCAACTATTGCTAAAAGCAGAAAATATTTTGAGAGAGTTTATGAAAGCACTATTTTTGATATTGCGAAACAAAACAATATTGCTTTAAGCAAAGAAGAAGTAAAAGAATTAAGCGAAATTGTTGCAAGATACACTGTAGGCTATGGCATTCTTGAAATAATTTTGAATGACAGGAATTTAACTGACATTTATTTGGATTCTCCTATTGGCCAAAAACCTTTGTATGTTGTTCATTCAGAGTACGGCCAATGCCAGACAAATATTTTGTATACTGAAGATGAAGCCGAATCAATGGCTTCAAAGTTAAGGGCAATGTCTGGCAGGCCTTTTGATGAAGCTCATCCTGTATTAGATTATGATTTAGAGGATTTAGAGACAAGGATTGCTGCAATAGGAAAACCTTTGTCTCCTGACGGAATTGCTTTTGCTTTTCGTTTGCATAAAATGACTCCTTGGACTCTGCCTCAATTCATTGACAGAAAATTCATTACTCCTTTGGGTTCAGGACTGCTTTCTTTTTTTATTGACACTCAAAGCACAATGCTTGTAACCGGTTCAAGGGGTTCAGGCAAAACTTCTTTGCTTGGAGCATTAGTTTTGGAGATTTTGCAGAATGCAAGAATTATTGTTCAAGAAGACACAATGGAACTTGCGGTTCCTTACATGAAAGAAATCGGCTTTAATATTCAAAGGCTGAAAACACGTTCTCCAATAGGAACAGCCAAAAGCGAAACAGAGGTTTCTCCTCAAGACGCTTTAAGAACTGCTTTAAGGTTAGGAGATTCTGCTTTGGTTTTAGGAGAGGTTCGTTCCGTGGAAGCCCGTGTATTATATGAGGCAATGCGTGTTGGTGCAGCAGGAAATATTGTAATGGGAACCATTCACGGTGATTCAGCTTACAGTGTATGGGACAGAGTAGTAAATGATTTGGATGTGCCTAGCACTTCATTTAAAGCAACAGATATTGTTGTTGTTGCAAGGCCTATTCGTTTTTCTGGTTCTCTTGAAAGGCAAAGGCGTGTTGTTCAGATAACTGAAGTGAAAAAGGAATGGATTAAAGACCCATTGCATGAAGGCGGCCTTCTTGATTTAATGTTGTTTGATGCATCAAAAGACAAATTAGAGTTAATGGAAGACAGTTTAAAGGAATCAACTTTGTTTGACAGAATCCATAAAAGTTCTGGTTTGTCTATGACTTCAATGTGGGATTCAATTAAAATGAATGCAAACTCTAAAGCTTTTATGGTTGAATTAAAAAACAAGCTGGATTTTCCAGGACTGCTTGAAGCAGAAAATACTGTTCCTGCAACAAACAAGTTAATGTTAATGAAACAAGATCAATTAGAAGAAAATGGTTCAGTTGACTATGAGGATGTTTTAGGTAAATGGAAGTTCTGGTATAAAAACGATTTTGTGAAAAGACTTTCTTTGAGAAGGAAAAAGAAATGAGAAGAGACAGGAATAAAAAAAAAGAGCCTGAAGTCAGAACAGTTTCTCCGGGGGAATTATATAAAGGCATTTCTTATTCTAGGCATGATTTTGGCGGAGAAACAAAATTAGTGAAAAGAAAAGATCATTGGTTTGTTTCTTTTTGTAAAGGAATCTTTAAGTCTTTTCCTTCTCTTGGAAAAGGATCAAAGTATTCCAAGAAATACAAGCAGGCAGTTGACTTTCTTAACTGGAATCTTTCTCCAGAAGAATTTTCTGCTGCAGTAAAATTTTCAATGATTGCTTCAATTGCTGTTTCTTTTATTTTGTTTGTTTTGTTTTTTCAGTTAGGCTTGTTTGATGCAGTATTAGAGTTTGTCGGCAGCCCTATAATGGCTTATTTTTATTTGTTTCTTCCATTGATTTTGATTGTTTATGTTGTGGTAACTTTTGTCCAAAATTTTCCTTTAAATGAAGCAAAATTAGAACAAGTTAGAGCATTAACTTATGTGCCTGAAATAATGGGTTATATGATTATGTCAATGAAGTTAGTGCCAAATTTAGAGAAAGCAGTTGAATTTGCTGCCTCGCATGGAAGAGGAAAAATTGCAGAAGACCTGAAAAAAGTTGTATGGAATGTTGAGTTAGGAATTTATCATACTTTAAGCGAAGGCTTGGATGACATGGCATACAATTGGGGAAAATTTTCTGATGAATTCAAGACTTCTTTGATGATGATTCGTGCTTCAGTTTTAGAAGACACTGAAGCAAAAAGATACCAGATTTTAGATAAAACAATGGAGCAGACTCTAGAAAGCATTAGGACAAAAATGGAGCAGTATGCAAGAGACTTATCCCAGCCGACTGTTGTTTTATTTTATCTTGGAGTTCTTCTTCCTTTAATTTTAATTATTGTTTTGCCTATTGGTTCTGCTTTTTCCGGCCAGGCTATTGCAAGGCCTGAAGTTTTAATTTTGATTTATAATATTGTTATTCCTGCCGCAACACTGATTTTTGCCAGAATGGTTTTAGTGAACAGGCCTCCAACTTATGAACCACCGAAAATTCCTGATAATCATCCAGAGCTTCCAAAAAAGTATTCAATGGAGTTAGGAAAAAATTTTGTTGATTTAAGGTTTGTAATTATTATTGTTTTAATTATTGGTTCAGGTGCAACATGGTTTTTGCATGACACTGGAATTGTTTTTGAGTTAGGCTCTGATAAATTAAGCATTTTAAAGCCTGACCAAACCAAAGAAACTGTTTTAGGCAGAAGCCAGAGGCCAGGCAACTGGTTTGATGAACAAATAGGAGAAGGAGTTTATGGGCCGAACATTCAGCAAAAATTAGATAAAGGAATGGAATTAGATGCTGCAATAAAAGAGAATGCGGTGCAAAGCACAATGTTTTTTATGGAACCAGAAAACGACATCACTCCATACAATCTGATTTTTGGTTCTCTTGTGACTTTTTCTTTGCTTTTCTTCATTTACTTTTATTATTCAAATATTTTTAAGAGAAAACTCCAAGAAGAAACAATGGAAATGGAAACTGAATTCAAAGACTCTTTGTATGTTATTGCTTCAAGAATGGGAGAAAACAAGCCAATAGAAGATGCATTAAGGCATGCACAAAATTTTTTGCCTGAATACGTGATTTCCCAAAAGCTTTTTGGAAGGACAGTAGACAACATTAATCTTTTAGGAATGCCTTTAGAGACTGCAGTCTTTGACCCAAATTATGGTTCATTAAAAAATAATCCTTCTTCTATGATAAGGACTTCAATGAAATTATTGGTTGATTCAGTTAAAATGGGAGTTGAAGTTTCTGCTCGAACTTTAATGTCTTTGTCAATGCAGTTGCAGAATTCAGAGAAAGTAAACAAAATGCTTTCAATTTTAGTTAAAGACATTACTTCTACAATGAAAACAATGGCTGTATTTATTGCGCCTGTTGTTTTAGGAATTACTACTGCATTGCAGAAAATTGTAATGATTTCAATGGGTTCAATTATTTCCAGCGGTTCTATGCCTTCTGCTTCTGGAGATTTAGGAAATGTTGATTTAAGCGGAACAGGTTTTGGTTCAGGTTTAACCGATCAATTAAGCGCTTTTTCTTCTTCTATTTCAAGCTTTAAAATGGATCCAGAAGTTTTTACTGCTTTAGTTACTCCAGCTCAATTCACTTTAATTATTGCATTATATGTAGTTGAAATTGTAGTGATTTTAACTTATTTTACTTCCAAACTAGAAGAAGACAATAATGTTCTTGCAACAATCAGGATTGCAAAAGCTTTGCCTATTGCTTTGACTGTTTTTGTTGTTTCAATTATTGTTGCAAACAGTGTTGTTGGAGGCTTTATCTAACCGCCCTTTTTCTTTTTTCCTAAAAAGAAAAAGTGCAGGTTGCCCAAAAAGAAAAAAGGAATTAGCCCAAAGAAAAGAAACCGCAATGCGTATTCCCAAAGAAAGAAAAGGAATTGTCCAAAAAAATCAAAAAAAAAGAAAAATTAAATTGCATGAAGTGAGAAAATGAAATTGAACCAGAAAGGACAAGAGTTTGAAGTATTCAATGTTTTAATTGGCGCAGTCCTTGCATTGGCGATTCTTGTAATTATCATTTCTTTGATTAATTACCTTGAAGATCTTAAGGTTACTTCAAGCAGGCAGGTAATAGAACAAAAACTTAAAAGTGCTGCCCAGTCTCCTGACGGAAGCATTTTTGTTGCAAAAGGAGTTATTCTTCCACAGGATTCAAGCTTTAATTCACAGCAATTTGGTTTTATTTTAAACATTGAACCTGAATGCATTGAATTTGATTTTCCTCAAGAGATTAACTCAATGTATTATCCTAATTCTTCCAAGAACACTATTGGTTTCTCTAAAAGAGTTCAGACAGAATTTTATGTTTTATGCCAGAAAGAAGACATTGATTTTTCTGGGTATAACGGCACTCTTGAATGCAATTCAGAAAACTGCGAGTTCTGCTGCCTTGCATCTTTTGGAGTCAACCCTGCAATGGCAAACAACTAATTTTCCGTTTATTGACGAAAGGGTAGTTTTTAATATATTGTCTGCTTAAATAGAAACGGGTTTTATGGATAAAGATTCAAGATTTTTTTTGAAGAAAGATTTCAAGAAGTATTCAGGGAAATGGGTTGCGGTTAAAAACCAAAAAATAATTTCAAGTGATTCAAGCATTAAAAAAGCTCTTTCTGAAGCAAAAAGAAAAGCAGGAAACACCCGCTTTATTTTTGCTAAAATTCCGGAAAAAAACCAAGTTTTAATTTTGTGAGCTGATTGTTTTGGGTTCAGAAATTGATTTTAAGCAGTTTCAGCCCAAAGGTTTTCCTCTTCCCTTAATTATGCCGACTTTTTCTTCTGGAAAAAAACAAATAACTTTGCCGAGCATTGTTGATTCAGGCGCAGATTTTTGCACAATTTCAATGTCTATAGGAAAGGACGCGCTTGGAATTGATTTTACCAGAATTGCTCCATATGAAGTCAGGAAAGAATGGGAAAACCTTGATAAAGGAAAAACAAAACAAGTCAATGAAATGATTGACAAAATTATAAAGGAAAAACATGTTATTCCCACTTTTTATGAATGCGCCTGTGGCAAGTTAACTAAAGCATTTTATTATCCGGTAACCATTGCGTTTGGCAGATTTAAGAAGGAAATATTAGTTCTTTGGACGCCTGCAGAAATGCAGTCTTTGCTTGGAAGAACAGGGATTTTTGACGCAGTAAAAGAGCTTGTATTCAAGAAAGGGAAAACTTTTGAATTTATTTTTGCAGAATCCAAAAACTAAAGCTTTAAATATGCGTTTGCGTTTTTTATTAGTGGTGATTTAATGCTAATGAATCAGAAAGGACAAGA
>JAHJUD010000099.1 GCA_018829335.1 Microcaldota archaeon
AAAACAATTAATTTCCAGTTTAGCTTGTAACTGCAATTCAGGCTGTGTTGACGATGAATACATTAATGTAACTTCTTTCATTCAAGAAAACGCAATTAATGCTTTTATGTTAAAGCATATTCAGTCAGGGTATGGAGCAGAATACAGGAGGTTTTCTTCTTCTGAAAGCATTAATCCTCCAAGACTTGAATTAGTTTATTTTGTTGCGCCTGAAACTCCAGCATATTTTACTGCTGTGCCAGGAAGCAATCCAGGAGAAATCAGATTGCAGTGGAATTCAACTGCTGAAACAGACTATTATGAAATTGACTGGAAAGTAGGAGATGTGGCTAATCCATCTTATTTTGGAACAGAAACAGTTCAGGCTCCAGCAACTTCAAAAATTCATTTAACTCCTCAAAATGCACAAGAACAAGCATTAATTCATAGTTATACTATTAAAGCATGCAATCCCGGAGGTTGCAGTGCTCCTTCTTCTTTAGTTACTGCTTTTCCTAAAATTGGGGCTGAAGCAAACGGGCCATATAATATTACAGCAGGGCAAAACTCTATTTTGAATGGAATTGCAAATTATGCTGCAGGAAGCAAAACTTTTTTGTGGGAAGAACTTTTAGATAATGCTGCATGTAATTTAACTAATGTGAATCAGCCTAATCCAACAATTAATTGTCAATGGACAGGTCAAGCCCAAATAAAGTTGACTGTTACTTCTTCATTAAATGGAACAGCAACAGATACTGCAATAATTAATGTAACAGAAAATCCTCCAAGCAATCCTCCAGAGTCATTAACTGTTGTTTCAGGGAACAATCCAGGAGAAATTAATTTAAGCTGGAGCCAGGTAAGCCAGGCAACATTCTATGAAGTAGACTGGTGGACTAATTCAGGAAAAACCACTATAAGCAATATTTCTTCAACTTCATTTGTTTTTTCTTCACAACAAAACCCATTAGATAATGCTTTAATGCATAATTTTAGTGTAAAGGCATGCAATACAGGAGACTGCAGTTCAGATTCAGTTACTAGAAGCGCTTACCCAAAAATTGGAGTTTCAAATTCAGGAGGCCCATACAATAAAACCCTTTCAGGCGCAAGCATTGATTTACAATTAAATGCAAGCGTTCAATATGCTGCAGGGCCTGTATTCAACTGGAACATTACAAACAATAACGCTAACTGTAGTCCGGCAAACCCTACAGGAAAAAACCCAATTATAACCTGCTATACTGTTGGAACAGCAAACATAAATGTTTTAGTTACAGGAACTGACGGCCAGACAAGCCAGAGCAGTAATTCAACAATTACAATAACCAAAGCCGCGCCAGGAATACCCCAAAACCTTAATGTAATCACAGGAAACAATGAAGGAGAAATAAACATTTTATGGGATGCAGTTACAGGAGCAGGCAGTTATGTTTTGAGATGGAATTCAGGAGAAGGAAGCACTATTGTTTCAGCAACAAGTTTTGTGCATTTAACAACTGAAACAAACAATCAAGGAAAAGAATTTGTTTATGAAGTAAAAGCATGTGATAATTCAAGCCCTCCTTTATGCAGTAATTATTCTGTTTCAGATTCAGCTTACCCAAAAATTGGTGCAAGAGCAAACGGTCCATACCAGACAGTAAAAGAAATACAATTACAGTTAAATGGAAGCGCAGTATTTGAAGTAGGAACAGTAAGCTATTCTTGGAGCATTACAAATTCTTCCGGAACACCAAATTGCAGTCCTGCAAGCTCAACAGCGCAAAATCCTACAATTACTTGCGCAAACAATGGAACAGCAAGTGTTTCTTTGACTGCTTCAACTGCATTAAACGGAACTTCTAATCCAAAAACAACAACAATTGAAGTAACCAATGAACCAGACAATACTTCCCCGACAATTAATTTAATTCAGCCAGAGCCAAACACTACTTTAACTGGAACAAAAACTTTAAGCGCTAATGCAAGGGATAATGTTGCAGTAAGAAATGTAAGATTTTATTTGGTTAATGAAAGTTCGCTTAATGCAATAATAGAACAGGCACCATATGATTATTCTTGGGATACAACAACAACACCAAACGGAGATTATCAATTAATTGCAGAGGCAACAGACACTTCAGGAAACACAACAGAAACAATTCCAATAAATGTAACTTTATTCAATGAAGTCCTTGAATGCACTGGAGAGCAAACACAATCATGCACTACAACAGAAGGATGCGAAGGAACACAAACTTGTTCAAATAATTCATGGGGTTTTTGTGTTGATAACTCTGGAGACAATTGTCCTGCAGAATGCACTTCAGGAGACACACAAGAATGCATTACTTCAGAGAATTGTGCCGGAACAAGAACTTGTTCTGCTGCAGGCTGGAGTGCATGCCAGGATAATTCAGGAGATAATTGTCCTGCGCAAACTCAATGCACTACTGCTTCAGACTGTTATTCAAGTTATCCAAAAGAAAAATGTGATTCAACTGCAAGAAAACATTATTCTAGGACAGTAAACTGTGTTTCAGAAACCTGCACTGCAGGAAACTGGACTGATTCAGGAGAATACTGCACTAAATGCTCTCACTGCGGAGACGGAGAATTAAATTGCAATGAATCATGCGATTCATGCCCAACAGAAACAGGCTGCCAGGATACTGAAGCACCAGAAAAACCAAACGGATTAACTGTTTATGACACAACAGAAAACTCTGTTACTATAAGATGGAACCCAAACACTGAAAATGATTTGAAAAGATATATAATTTATTTTGGAACAAGTTCAGCAAACTATAGTTCACAAAAAATTGCTTTAGCTGACGAAGTTGAATTAACTATTACAGAATTACAAAAAGCAACAACTTATTTTATTGCAATCAAAGCATTAGATTTATCAGAAAACTCAAGCCCTTACTCAAACGAAGTAACAGCTTTAACAAAAGGAACAACAGAACCAGACTGCACAGAAAACGGAACATGCAATGAATTATGTGACACAGATCCTGATTGCACAACAAAAGACTGCCCTAAAGAAAAAGACGGAAACTGCAATAAAGAATGTGATTCAGACCCAGACTGTGAAATTCCGCCAAAAGACAACACAATTTTCTGGGGAATAGGAACAGCAATCATAGCAGTTTCAGCAGCATTAGCTTATGTATTTTTCACTGTTGAAGGATAATCAAACAGATCATCAAATAGTCTAAAAAGTCAAAAGCTTCTTTCAAGGAAAAGAAGGAAGAAAAATAAACAAAAAGGTTCACTAGGTGGTTCTTGTTTAATGTTTTTTTTTAATTTTGGGAAAGCAAAAGTATATAAGTAGCTTAAGAGAAGAATATTTATGAGAAAGCTAAAAATGAAGAAAACAGTCAAAAAGAAAGAAGACGGGAGAAGACGTGTTCTGGAAACTGCTGAAAGAAGTTCTGCTAGGGCAGAGAGGACGTCAAAATATTTAAGGCTAACTTCAGAATTGATTTTAAGTAAGTTTTCAGGGGCAAGGAAAAAATATTCTGAGAAATTGAGTTCACTGGAAGCAACTTACGCTGCGCATGGAGAAATAATTACGCCTCTTGCATCAGCACTAAAGCTTCAAGGTACAAGAAGAAGAAAGTTTAGGGAATTAATGGCTCAGGAAATTAGATGCAGTTTTTTGCAAAGTGCAATTAGGGCTAAGCAAGAGGTTCCGGCAAGGATAATACAAGATCTTATTAATAGGTCGTTGCCGCAGACTACTCATGCATTAAAATTAGAAAGAGTGGGTACAGAAATGATTTCTGCAGTGAGAGAAATGGTTTTGCAAGAAAAAAAAACAATGGATAAATTTAAGCCAGAGGATTTGGTTGATCCAAGCAGAGTTGCTTTTGTAAGTTTTCTTACTATTCAAGCAAAGCATGTTGATGCTTTATTGCTGGAAGAAATTCTTGAACAAAATATGCATGTTTATGAAAATGTTATGAGTGTATATGCTGCATCAACTAGTGCGCCTTATTTACAGGTATTAGCAAGAAAACATAGACATACTCGCTGGTGGTAATTAATAAATGATAATGCAGGAAAAAGCACAGACAGGGATACAGTGAATATAATGGTTGATTCAAATGATTCAATCGACTATATAATAACAAATAAAAGCGGATGAAGTCACACTTTAGGATCTAATTGCATTTGAGTGTTTTTCTTTGAGAAATCAAATTCAGAATTACTGTTAACAATGAATTCACAAACAGAAGAATTCATTGCAATGCATTTTGTTTCAACGCAATCAAAGTCTTTTTCAAAAGCATAAGAAAAAGTTCCTGCAATAATTCCCCTCAAAAAATGATCCAAAGGTTTTTTTGAACGGTTTTTGAAAGGAAAAGCAAAAGGGCTTTCAGAAACAGAAACAATAGCCCTTAAGTTTTTTTCATCAAACTGAATTACCTTAAAATGCCCAAAACCAGAACTAGAAAAAAAATCGTTCACAAAATTAACCAAAGAAATGCCAGAATATTTTGGTTTTGCTTGAAGCAATGGAACAAAATTTTTCGTTGATTTTTTAACTGAAAAATAGATTTTTTTTGCTTCTTCTTCAGAGGAATTAAACAAAAAATCAGAAAGAAGTTTGGAAGGAAAAATAAAAAAAGGAATATCAATCAAATGAAAGTTGCCGTCATTGAATTTAATCTGGCCTGTAAAAATAAATTTATCATAATAAGTGTTTAACATTTTTTTCCTCCAAAGGCTTTTCATTAATAATAGAATCAATTACCCTGTATTTTTCTACTTCAAAAGGCCAGACAATCAAAGTGTTCCCAGATTTCTTTGAAAGCAAGATTTTGTTTTGAATCATTTTCTTAAGGTAATAAGAATACTTAGAATACGCTCTTTTTTTTGCTTTCCTGTCATTCAAGTCTTCGTTTAAGAGTTCAGCTAATTCAATTGAAGTAACAGGCCAATGCTCTTTAATAACAAAAAAAAGTTTTGATTCAAAAACACCCAAGATATTTTCTGGCATGCCTTTCATTTTAACCAAATAAAAAAGGTTTCAGGCTAATAAAAAGCTTTGCTTTCTGGAATGCCAGAAAAAGGGGGGTTTTATTAAATTATTTTAGGCTATCTTCTTGGGAAGAAATGAATATTATTACAATGGATTTGCATACTCACTTGAATGAAAAAGAAATTCATCCAGTTGACTACTGGAAAAAAGTACTTAAAATAGGCTTGAATGCGGTTGCAATAACTGAACACAACTCGTTTGACCCTAAAGGCGCTTTTGAAAAACTGAAAAAAAACCAGCCAAAAGAAGTCATATTAATTCCGGGAATTGAATTAAACACTTCAGTTGGCCATGCACTGGTTTACGGAGAAGACGAAAAAATCTATGAAGAAATTGAATTCTATGAAGACAAAGTTGATATTGACAGAGTGCTTGAAATAGTTAAAGAAAAAAAGTTTTTTTTGAGTTTTGCGCATCCTTACGGCTATGAACATGATTCAGTTTGTTTTCTTGCCGGAGAAACAAAAACAAAAAAAATGATTAAAAAACACCAATGCGGAGTTGAAATATACAATGGAATGATTTCGCATTTAAGCGATTTTTTGTATGACTCTGACTGGATTACAAAACCATTCAATTTCTTTTCTTTTATTGAAAAAAACTTTGTTGCAAGAAAAATCGGGCTAGGTTTTGTAGGCGGAAAAATAAAGAACTCTTTTGATTCAAAAAGACAGGACATAATAATGAGATGCATTAAATCAGTTGAATTAGGAACAGAAGCTGCTTTTGTCACTGCAGGAAGCGATGCGCATTCAGAACACAGAATAGGCGCAGGAATAATGAAAATAAAATTTGAAAAAGAACTTACTCCAAAAAACATTCTTGAAGCGCTAAAAGAAAAAGAAAATATTGTCTGGAGCGGGCCTTTAGTAGAAGAAACAGAAAACGGAGTTTACACTAAAGTAGAAGATCCATTAAAAGGAAAAGAAATCGTGCAGGGATTAAGATATGTTACAGCAAACGCTATGAAGAAAGGCAGAGAAAAAATTCCTTCACAAAAAATAAAAAACAAAATAATCGGATTAAAGGATTCAAGAATAACAAAAAAAATAAGAGGAATTAAATTAAAAGACAGAATACAAGAAAACAGAATAACAAAAAAAATTAAAGGAATTAAATTAAAAGACAGAATAAATGGAAGAATAGAAAGAATGAATAAAAAAAACAAGGGAAAAGAATAAGTGAAGAAACAGAAAAAAATAAATTAAAAAAAGGGAAAAAATGAAATACTCGCTTTATCCTGAAACAGAAATAAAAAAAATTCCTGCAAACGCAGAAAAAATACATTTTGTTAGGCCGATAAATAAAAAAAAAGTAGAAGAACTCCTGAAAAAAAGAAAAATAAAGGAAATCAGCTTAAGTACATCAACCCTGAAAAGGCTTAAGCCAAAAACAATCCAGTTAATTGAAAAAAAAGGAATTGAAATAAAAAAAGACAAAAGAACAGGCAGGGCAATAGAAACAGATTTTGATACAATACTTAAAATAATTGAACTCAAAAAAGATTATTTTAGCACAAGAAAAATAGAAAAAGAAACAGGAATCCCTAAAAGCACAGTGCATTACCTTTTAAAATACGCTAACAGGGACAAAATTAAAAAGAAAGAACAAACAATATATTTAGAGTGAAAAAATGAGCTTATATGAACAGGTTTTAGTTGAACTCAAAAGAAAAGGGGATTCAGAAAAAGTAAGATGGCTTGAAGGATTAAACCAGCGAGTAACCTCAAGCCAGAAGAAAAGAATTCAGGAAAACGATTCAAACATAATGGAAGAATTATTTGCGCCAAAATGGGTTTCATGGGAAGTAATTTATTCTTGGGCAACAAAACAAGACCAAAAAAAGAACTGCATTTTATGCAGTGAAGAAGATGCACTAGGAATAGAATTTAAAGGCAAATTTGTGTGCGCAAGCTGCTTTATTGAATTAAAACACAAACAATAAACCATATACATAACCAACAGCAAGACTTATTAATATGAAAATGTATTCTTTTAATCAAAGTGATTTAATGGAAATAGATGAAAAACTCAGAAAACAGCTTTTAGCTGAAGAATTCAAGTTAAGGTCAAAGCAGCCTCCTTCTTGGGCAAAATTCAAGTACAGGAAGTTTGTTAGACTGCCAAAAGAAGAAAGAGAAAAAGAAAAAGCAAGAAAAGAAGAAGAAGAAAAAAAACAAAAAGAAATTGAAGAAAAACAAAGACTCAAAAAAATGAAAATCATGGAAAAAAAGCTCAGAGAAAAAGAAAGAGAAAAGAAAAAAAAAGCAAAACTCAGAGAACAAGAAAAAAAGGCAAAAAAAGCAATAAAAGAAAAAATAAAGAAAGACAAGAAAGCAAAAACCCAAAAAAAGAAAAGCCGCCTTTTGAAAAAAGCCAAGTCACCAAAACCAAAGAACACGAAGAAAGGCAAAGCGAAAAAGAAAACAAAAATTCAGTCAAAAAAGAAATCAGCTAAAACAAAAAAAAGAAAATAATTAAAATAGAAAAAGGAAAAAACACCCAAAAGAAAAAACAAATAAAAACAACTAAAAGAAAAACACTTAAAAACAAAATAAATTAAAAGCGAAAAAAAATAAATCAGCAAAAAAAGATAATTAAATTTCCTTGGTTTTTTTTGCAGGCTTTGATTCCTTTTTTGGTTTTAATACGTCTTTTAATTCCTTTAAAGCTTTTTCTTTCATTTCCTCATAGCTTTCATCTTTTAATGAATCCCTTGCAAAAGGATCTTCTTCTTTTCCTGGGGCACTTAAATCAAATTCTTCATCAAAGCTTTTAGGCGAACTTTTAAGAAAATCATCTAATTTCATTTTGCTTTGCTTTGGAGGCTCTTTAATTAATGAATCCACTTCATTTGAAGGAGTGTAATCTGTTTCCTGTTTTTTTGGAGCAGAAAAAACATCATAATAAATTCTCCAGACCATCGCAACAGCAATAACAAAAACTATTGCAGCAATAACTAAATTAAATGGATCTATTTGCGTTAAAAAGAAAACTGAAGCCAAAGCCATGGCAACAAGAATTACAGGAAAAACATAAACCGGCTTGAATTTCATTTAAATCATAATCAATAAGGACTTTAAATTATTAAATATTACGGTAAAGAAAAAACAGAAACAAACAAAAAAACAGCAAAAAAAACAATAACTAAAACAAAAAACATTAATAAAAAAAATAATTAAATAAAACAAGAATGCATTAAAAGCA
>JAHJUD010000100.1 GCA_018829335.1 Microcaldota archaeon
ATGCTTGAATCTCCTATAACGCTTTCTTTTATTCTTACTGTCACATTATAGTCTCCTGCAAGAATAGGCGAACCAGAAAAATCTTCATGCATTGAAAAACTTGCTTTAGAGTAAGGTGCAAGAAAAGGAATTGCTTTTTGAACCGGATTTGAATCAAATTCATCATTATAAAAAAAGACATTAATGTCTACTGGATCAGGAGAATTATTTCTTACAGTTAAATTAACGTCTATTGATTCATTGCCGTAAATTACGTCTGGAGTAATATAAAGATCTGAAATTGAAAGAGTGTTATTTAATTTTTTTCCTATAAGTGTTCCGCTTTTAATTGCAAGAGGAGTGCTTATATGGTCATCTATTGTAACAGTAAAAAAATAATGTATGTCTGGAAGAAGCCCTGAAACATCAAAATATTTTTCTGTTATGTTTGTTGCAAGATTTCCTGCAACATTTGAGTCAACATCAAAATCAACTGGATCTCCTTCAGGGTCAGGGGGAACATCCCATTCAAGCCTGTAAGAGTTTCCATAAACTGCAATAACGTCTCCTAAAGCAGGAGAAGTGAAATTTCCTGTAGGAGGAGAATTTGGCGGCGCATTGCAGATTACATTGATTATATTTGAGCTGTCTATTCCGCCTAAAGCAGTAGAATAACCTTTTAGTTTATAAGTTCCTGGAGAATTGCATTTAATTTCAACATCGGCTGTCCCACCATCAATATCCTCTAGGTTTACAGTCTGGTTTGTAAGCGCTAATCCGGTTGATTCTTCAAAAAAATCTGGTCCTGGATCAAAAACAGAATCCTTAATTCTTACATAAGAAGCCCCATCAGTTTTTTCATCATACCTAAATTCCAAATCAGTTGTGCAAGGGCCTGCACTAAAAATATCCGCAGATCTTACCTGAAGCTGATAAGTAAAGGTTTGGCCTACTAGACGAGTGTACCCGTCAGAAGGCAAGTTAATTGTGACAAACACAGTGTTGTGCCCATTAACAGGATCGCAAGAAGGATAAGCAAAAACCCCTTGAGTCAAGAACAGCAAAAAAAACAAAATAAAAATTATTTTCTTCATTTTAAAAGAAAAGGGTTTTCGGTTATTTAAGGTTTTTGTTTCAGGTTTTGGCAGGCAAAACAGAACAATTCAATTAAATGTGTTTTTATGCATACTTTTATTCTAAACTCGGATTTTTAGAGGTGTTTCAAATGAATAAAAAAGAAATTGATGCAAGCTATGTAACTGAATTAATGGAAGCGGTAATGCAGGATAGTTCAGTTCCAAGAAATATTAGAAGAGTAGTAGAAGAAGCAAAAACAAAAATTGAAAGCAAAAAAGAATTAAAAGAATTAGATTTGCATGTGAGTTCAGCAATTTATCTTTTAGACGACATAAGCAATGACATTAATATGCCTGCGCATACAAGAACAGAAATATGGACTATAATAAGCGAACTGGAGAATTTAAAGGAAAAAATAAAGTAATTGAAATGGCAGAAAAAAAAGAAATAATAGATTTTGCGGCAGAAAAAAACATTATACTGGAAAATTCAGCAATTGATTTATTTATTGAACAAGAATCAGACTTCAAAAAAATAATAGAAAAAGCAGTAGAAAAAGGAATTTTTGTTTTAACAAGAAAAATGATTGAAGAAAAAATTGTTTTGGATTCAACTAAACTGCCTAATACGCTAAAAGAAGAAAAAGCAAAAAAAATTCAGTCAATTAAAGCAAAAGAAATCCCAAGCAATTATAAAATTTTAGAAGAATTAAATGTCACAAACCAGTCTTGTTCTGAAGGAAAAGTAAAAGATTTTCTGGAGTTTTTCCGCGACAAATATAATTCAATTGAATTAATGTTCAAAGAAAGAGGTTTTGTTAACAAGCAGATTAAAAGGCTTAAAACTGTTTCAAAAAACAATGAAATTGACTTAATTGTAATGATAGCAGAAAAATGGAAAACCAAAAACGACCATATTGCATTTAAGTTAGAGGACTTGGAAGCAAACTGTATTGGAATAATCCTAAAAGACGATGTAAGATTAATGCGTTTAAGTGAAAGAATACTGTTAGATAATGTAATTGCAATAAAAGCAGTCAAAGGAAACGAAAACATGATAATAATCAAAGACGTGATTTTTCCTGAAGTGCCTGTAAGAAGCTTTAAAGGAAGTGAAAGAGATGTTTTTATGGCATGCATTTCAGACATGCATGTGGGAAGCAAATTATTTTTGGAAGACTCATTTCAAAAATTTGTTTCATGGATTAAAGGAAACACAGAAAACGAAAAAGAAAAAGAAATAATAAACAAAATAAAATATTTGTGTGTTTTAGGAGACAACATTGACGGAATAGGAGTTTATCCAGACCAATTCAATGAATTAAGCATTAAAGACATAAGAAAACAATACGATAAATTCTCTGAATTAATAAAAGAGATTCCGGATTATATTGAAGTGTTTATTATTCCAGGACAACATGATGCAGTAAGGTTTGCTGACCCACAGCCTGCAATACCAAAAGAATTCGTAAAAGAATTATATGAAAAAAAAAACTTTCATTTTTTAAGCAGTCCGGGCTGGGCAGAAATAGAAGGATTAAAAGTCTTGTTTTATCATGGGCCTTCACTGCATGACCTTTATTCTAGCGTGAGTTTTTTAAGTTATTCTAATCCTGCAAAAGCAATAGAAGAATTAATCAAAAAAAGGGATTTAATGCCTGTTTACGGATTAAAAAGGCCTTATGTGCCTGAAAAACACAATTATATGGTAATCAAAGAAATTCCAGATATTTATTTAGGCGGAGACATGCACCATAATTCAATTAGAATGTATAGAGGAATAAGAATAATTAACTGCGCTACATTCCAGGCAAAAACAGAATTCCAGGTAAGGCAAGGCCATGTGCCTACTCCAGGGATTGTATTGCTTGTTGAAATGAAAACAGGAAAAGTATATGAAAAAAACTTTTACAAAGAAGAAAAAGTAACAGAAAAAACAGAAAATTAAAAAAAGAAAAAAAATTAAAATTGAGTGAAAAAATGAATGAAGAAACCAAAGCCTTGCCTGAAATAAAAAAATATTTTGAGGAATTAAACTTAAAAGTAAAAGAACAATTTGAATTAGCAAGAAAAGCAAGAGAAAAAGGATTAGATTTAAGCAAAGAAGTTGAATCAAAACC
>JAHJUD010000101.1 GCA_018829335.1 Microcaldota archaeon
GCATAAGATGCAATAATCATTAAAGGAATGTATTTTATTCCTCCTTTTTCGCTTCTTGAATTAATTATTCCTACTGTAAGTGAGCCAAAAATTGAAATAACTACTAAAGTTATCATTGAAAAAAGCAAAATGAATTCAGGGGAAATCATTGCACCTCCTGACCCTATTCCTATTGCTGATTTAGATGAAACCATTGAAAGGCTTTCCTCTGAAATTCCTGTTAAGCTTCCTGCCTGTTTTGTCATTATTTTTACAATAAATGAACTGATTCCAAACATTAATGGTGCGCCGACAACTGAAGCAAAAAAAATCAGTATTACATACATTGAAACATTTCCTTTTACTTCTTCTTGTAATGCGTTTTGTTCCCTTAAATCTTCGGATAACTGCACTAAAAGGTTTCCCATTTCGCCTCCTGAATTAATTCCTTGGGTTATAAGCCAGATTGTTTTCTGGAAAACCTTTGACCTTATTTTTTCAGTCATTTCTTTTAATGCAATGTCTGTTCTTTCTCCTGCCATCATTTTTTTGCTGGCTTCTTTTAATTCTATTTCTAATGGCCCAAATTCCGGTCTTGCAGAAACCAGCAAAGCCTTTTCTGTTGTTAATCCAGACTTCATGTTTGAGGCAATTAATTGAAGCGCGTCAGGAAGAATTTTTTCCACAAATTTTCCTTTTCCTTCGCTTGCCTGATTTAAAAGATAATACATTCCTCCTACTACAAGCAGGAAACCTGCAAAAAACCCTATAAAAAAATTCAATGCAAAAAAAGCCTGTAATCCAAAACCTATTGCAATTGCAATAGCAAACCCTAAAACAAAAACAAAACCCACAAAGCTTTTTGCGTCAATATCTATTCCTGCATAAACTAATTCTTCATTAAATGCCTTAAACACATTTCTTGGCACCATTGCAGCAATTTTTTCGTACATTTTATCCCATCAAATTAGGCGTTTTTGATTTCAAAATACCTAAATACATGAATTCTCCTACTATAACAAACATTAACAGCACCCAAAACAATAACTCCCCTAATTTCATTTGAGGAAAAGAAGACAATACAATCAGGAAAGTTATTCCTAATGAAGGAATTATTACTCCTAACATCATGTACATTAATGAAAGCAGCCTCATTGAATTTCCATATTTTGTTATTTGTAGTTTTTCTTCTCTTATCATTGTCTGGACTAATTCTTGCATTACACTGCTTACATCTGCTCCTGCTTTCATTCCATTAATGATTTGCCAGATGCTTCTCCTGAAAAACAAGGAAGGATTATATCTTGCAATTTTTTCCAATGCCACTTCCTCCATTGTTCCTGTTTCGATTTCTTTTACTGCTTTTTTGAATTCAGTTGATAATGCCCCGTAATCTCCTTCAGCAATAATATTAAGCGAGTTAAATAATGATACTCCTGATTTTATTTCTACAGTCATTGTCCTTAAAGCAAAAATAAGGTTTGTTTCGATTTCCCTGATTTTTTGTTTTCCTTTTATTTTAGGGTACATTGCAACTTGAAGCATTACAAAAAACCCAAGCAAGATTCCCCCAAAAATTCCAGTGAAAATAAATATTTCAGGAAACATTTTGATGCTGAACAAAGTTGCAACAACAAAACCTATTATTGCATAAATGACTGCCATTGCAATTATTATTGCAGAATATTCTTTTTCGTTATAAGATAATTCTGCTTGGTTTAATTCAAGCTTTAAGTAAGGAAAAAATTTGGCTAATTTTATTCCCAGTCCATAAAAGTTTACTGAAACTTTTTTTATCATTGGAACAGGAAAAACATTAAACGGAATCATTTCACTTTTATTTATTTTTTCCATGTGTTTCTTCCTCCAAAAAGTCAGGAATTTTGTTTTTTTCTGCGAATTCAATTATTTCTTCTTTGTCCATATAATAGTTTGCCATTATTCTTCCAACATGTTTTATTGCATGGATTTTGTTTTTTACCAGCCAATCCAAAATTGTTTTTTTGTCTTTTAGTTCTGAATTCATTTCCTGTTTGCTAAAGCCTGTATGCAATCCTAATTCATCAAACAATCTTATGCTTTCAGAATGCTTTTCTATTGTGTCTGTTGCGCCTTTCCATCTGTATAATACATTTGCTTTGACTTCTTCTGTGTTTCCTCTTCTTTCAGTAACATATTCGGCAATCTGAAGCATTCTTCTTACATTAAGCCTTCTGTTCCTAAACATTACTACATTTAAATGCACTGAATCAAGCATTGTTTTTGGCACTTCAATTGGCGGATTAATTAATCTTCTAATTGTTTCTTCTGCTGTGTTTGCATGAAAAGTAGTGTAAGCTGAATGTCCTGTATGCATTGCTTCAAATAATACTTCTGCTTCTTTTTGTCTTCTTATTTCTCCTACAATTAATCTGTCAGGTCTCATCCTCAAAGAATTCACAAGCAAATTAAGCATTGTCACTTCTCCTTTTCCTTCAGTGTTTGGTTCTCTTGTAGTCAAAGGCACCCAGTGAAGATATGCAGGGAGCGAGATTTCCCTCGTGTCTTCTATAGACACAATCCTTTGGTTTGGCTGAATAAAAGGCATGCATACATTAAGTGAAGTTGTTTTTCCGCTTCCTGTTCCTCCTGAAAAAACAATGTTTAATTCATATTCCATTGCAAGCCAGATTAAAGCCATTATTTCAGTGTTTGCAGTATTGTTTTCAACAAAATCAGTTATAGTATAAGGCTCTCTCCTGAATCTCCTGATTGTTATTGTGTTGCCTTTTCCTGAAATAGGAAACAAAGTTGCATTAGCTCTGTCTCCTGTAATCAAATGAGCGTCAAGCAATGGATTAAGAATTGTAATCTGTTTTCCAATCCTTCTTGCAATAATGCTTGCATAATTTTGTATTTCACTTTCAGGGCTTATGTATACGTTTGTTTTTAGCCAGCCATATCCTTTATGGTAAACCCATACTGGTTCTGTTGCAGAATTCACCACAATTTCTTCTATGTTTCCGTCATTCAGCAAAAACTCTAGTTTGCCTAATCCAAGCATTTCTTCAAGCAGTAAACCAATTAACAGGCCTTTTGAGCCTTCATTGAGTTTTGGCAGTTCTCTTTCAAGTATTTTTTCTGCTTTTTCCTGGAATTTTTTTTTCAGTGAATCAACAAAATTAGGGTCCATCATTTTTTCTGCTTGAATTGTTGAATCAGTTATAATGCTTCTTTTCAGGTTTTTTAATACTGCTTCAGTTCCTTCACCGAATTCAGGGAAATTAAGGAAATAAATTCTTACAAATTCTTTTTCTCTTTCAAGAATATTTACTTCAATTTCTGTTTGAATTGATTTCACTTTGTATGTTTCCAAAACTTTTTCTTTCATTTAATCACTTTTTCTTTTCTTTTTTCTTTTTCTCTTTTTTTGGTTCAACATAATCTTTTGAAACTATTTTTGCGCCCCCGAAAACAGGGTATTCAATTTTTACTAATTCATTTTTTTCAAGAACTGCAAAGCATTCTTTTATTCTTTCAGGCGAAAGCTTTAGTTCTTTGGCTAATTCTTTTTCGCTTATTTTTCCTTTTTGGTTCACTAAATTCAAAACAGTGTCAAAGTCTGTTATTATTTTATTTTCTTCTATTTCCTTTATTTTTCCTTCTTTTTTTTCCTGCGTTTTGATTGTTGCGACTTCGGCTTCCTTGAATATGTTGTCTTTTTCTTCTTCAGTTTTTCCGGTTTCTGCTGAAGAATATTTTTTTTCTATTACGTCAAGTATTTTATCAAAGCGTTTCATTAAATCTTTCGGAGAAACAAATTCCAGTTCTCTTCTTAGCTGGCTTTTATCTATGTTGCTTTTCTGCATTAATTCAGTTAATTTTGATTCCATTTCATTCACTTTTTTTTCGTTTGTTTCAGGTGCAAGCCTTTTTATGATTCCCAAAGGCTTTATTTCTCTTTGGGTTTCCTGAACTGTTTCATTTACAGTCTTTCTTTCTTTTGAAAAATAAGGTTTTGCGCTGAATTCTTGGCTGAACTCTTTTAATGCCTTGCTTACTTTTTCTTTGCTTTTAGGCGTATGTTTTGTTGCATATTGTATGCTTTCTTCTTGAACAGTTTTTAACCCTGATTCACCAAAAACAACAGGTTCTTCTCTTGCATAACTTTTTCCTGAATAGCTTTTTGTTTTAGGTCTTTTTTTATCCATTTCAAGGGAATGCTGTTGTTCCTGGTATTCAAACAATTTTTTCTTGTAGTCTTCTTCGTTTATCTGTCTGTGAAAAAAAGCAGTTTTAAGGTTTTTTATTTTTTCTTTTGTTTTTTCTATTTCAAAGTCAAGTTCTTCGTCTGTTTTCCCTTCCTTTAAACCGCTTTTTGCAGTTCCTGTTTTGTAAGTCATTGCATTAGCCCCTTGAGGCTGCTGTTTTCCTGCAATTATTTGAGTGTCTCCTTTAATGCTTACAAGAGTTTTTTCTTTTCCTGAAGTAAATTCTTTGTGGAATTCGTCCATTGCATTTTTTCTTTTTTGGTTTATTTCTGTTTCTCTTTTTTCTTTCAGTTCTTTAAGCGGAGAAGTAAAAGAAATTTTTTCTTTTTTTCTTTTTCTTTCAGGCTTTTTTTTCCCTTTTTTAATCCTTTTAACAGCTTTTTTTTTCTTTCTTGTTTTCTTTTGTTTGGCTTCTTTTTCTTCAGCACTTTTTGGTTTAATTGTTTTCTCTTTTTTTTCTTTTGCTGTTTCAGTTTCTTCTTTTGCTTTTTCTTTAGGGTAATATGTTTTGACTTTTTCCTGTATTTCTTTTTCCAGTTCTGTCATTTCCTTTTTTTTCAATCCTATTTCAATGCCTATTTTTTCTCTTTTTCCGCCTTTATTTTTTACTTCTTTTGCAATCTTTACGAGTTCTTTTATTGTTTCTTTTTCTTTTTTGCCTTCAATTCTTTTTTCCAATAGCGCAAGGCTTCCTTCTTTTGCTGCAATCATGTATTCTAGGTCTTCTGCTTCTTTTTTTTCAAGGCTTTTCTTTAATGACTCAATTATTTCTGTTTCTGTTTTTTTTGGTTTCACCAGAAAATTCTTTATTTTAAAGATTACCATTTTCTTTTTATTTTCTAATTCTATTCTTTTTGCTTCCAGCATCAGGTTTAAGAGAAAATCTTTCCCTTTATTTTTGTCTTCTTTCATATCAGACCTTATTTATTTTGTGATTTGTTCTTTATAATCTTCACTTTGCTTTAATAACCTCGCTTGGTTCAGATTTGTTGCCATAATAATCTACTGCAATCAAATAAAAGTAATTTGTTGCCATTATTTCTAATTCAGTTCCTGTTTCTTTTTTGTCAACAGTTTTTGCATAAACATATGTTGTGAATGCTGTTGTGTCTTCACTGCTTCTGTAAATCAAGTATTCCATTAAATCATCTTCATTGTTTGAATTCCATCCTAAAAGTATTTTTCCATTGCTTTTTCTTGCAATAAACCCTGTGGGTTTTGCAGGCGCAGTCACATCATTTCTTACAACAACTTCGCCTAAAGAAAAAACTTTTTCCTTGAAACTAAAATTCAGTTTATAGATTCCTTCTTTTTCCGGACTGTTTGCGTAAAGTGAACATTTAATGCAAGAACTTAATTCAGCATTTAGTTTTTCAGTTTTTTCTGTTTTTCCTTCTTTAACCCATTGAACAGTAAACTCGTTTTGTCCTTGAGAGCCTTCTTCTTTTTCTAATATAATTTCTGTTTTTTCATTTGGTTCAACGAATTTTTTTGCGAAATAAACTTCTTTTATTTCAAGTGCTTCTTCTGCAAGGCATTTGTTTTCAATGCATGTTCCTTGTTCACAGCCGCATTTTATGCAATTTTCTTCAAGTTTTCCGTTATTGCAGTATTTTGGTTTTTCTTTTGAACAGTATCCAAACACTGTTCCATCAGAGCATTTTTTTTCTCCTTCAATTACCTGAATTTTCTTTTTTTCTGTCATTTTGCCGTTGTCTGCAAGCTCTAACCTTATTTCAACAAAAAACAAGCCTGTTTTTTTAAAGGTTTCAGTAAATACTGCATCACATTGCTGTGAATTGCATGTTTTTTCTTCTGTTTTGTATGGTGAAACATAAATCATTTTTTTTATTCCTGCAAAGTTTTCTGCTTTAACTTCAAATACTGCTTGTTCTCCTTTGCTGAAGCTTTCTTTTGATTCAATGTTTATTTCTGCTTTATGTGTTATTCCTTCTATTTTAATCACTCCAGAAGAACTTAAAGTAAAAAATATTCCGACAATTACTGCTATTGTAAAAACTATTGAAAGAATATTCTGGGTTTCCATTTTTTTTCACTTGTTTGTTTTTGTTATATTAAACTTGTTGTCTGTTAATGTAAGATTTAAATCATATAATTCAAATTCATTTACGTTTTTTGTGAACAAAAATTCTGTTTTTGCCTGTATTGCTGTTCCTGAATGCCTTATTTCAGTGTTGTTTTCGTTAAAGAAAATTCTTATTTCTTGGGAACTACAGGAAGCGCCAACACAAGAAAAAATTATTGTGTTGTTTTGGGATGAATTAAAGTGTTTGCTTATTTTTCTTGTGTCTGAGTTTAAATCACAGTTTGAACAGTTTCCATCCAGTAAATTTATTTCAATAAACGGAAGCAAATCAGCTTTATTGTATGTTTCCTGATAACAGCTTACATCCCCTCCGAAATTGCATGACAAAAAATTATAGTCTTCGTTTGAGCCCAAAACTGAAATATTTATGTCTATTCTTTCAATCCAGTTAATGCTAAAAGGAGTTTTGCATTCTCCTGAACCATAAAAATGCATTGAATTATAGTCTGTTATTGAATATTTTTTGCATTGAGGTTTAACCAAAAAAACAATGTTTGAGTCGCTTCCTCCCCATTCAAGGTTTTTTATTGTTTCAATTTCAACTTCTATTCCGTCTGCTATTATTTCATCAGAGCTTTCGTGGAATATTTTGTATGCATTAACAAAATCAAAAAAGTTTTTGAACACTGCCTGTTTTAAGGGAAGCTGTTGGGTAAAGCTTATGGTGTTTCCGTCAATTGAGTAAGTAAAAGGAATAATTCTTTCAAAATATGTTTTTGTTGTTCCGTTTCTGTAAAAGTCTTTTGCAGAATAAATGTTTGAATACTTGTTTTTTACTTGGCTTAATGCATTTGGGTTAAATGATTTTTTTTCTGCTTCAAGGTAAGCTGAATTTATTTTGAACGCAAAGCCTAAAAGAAGCAACACAAGTATTAGTCCCATTAACACAAAAAGCACTCCTTTGTTTTTCATTTAATCCACCCAGAATATTCTATTACATAAAACTGTGTTTTTGGAGCCAGATAACAGTGAATTGAATCAAGGTTATTATTTGGGCATTCCCTTAAGTTTCTGTTAGGATTAACTTCAGCGCAGATTATTCCTTGAGAATAAAAATATTCGTTATAAATCACTGTTGAAAAACTGCATTCTTCGTCATTGCCTCCGCATAATTCAGGAACCAAATGATAGTTTCCTAGCAGAGTTCTTCCTGCGCCAACACTGCAAACTGAATCATTTCCTAAATAAAAATTCAGGTCTGTTTCTCCTGTATTTAAATCACCTATATTTGATACATTAACGTCAACAAAAATGTCTGTTTCAGAAAGTATTTCTCCGCTCAAGATATTTACTGTAATGTCTCTTTTATAGAATGGAATTGGAACAGTAAAAGAATTCCAGTCAATTATCTGCGTTTCTCCGTTTACATCAACATAAGACAAAAAAGAGCCGTTTCCCGGAAAACTTATAGAAGAAGTTTCACAGCTTAAATTTGAATCACAAGGAATATTTATTATATAGCTTGCAGTCCACGGAGTTTCAGGAGTAATATTTCCTGCATCAAAAACCAGATTTCCGTCAATTACTGTTGCATTTCCATCTTCAACTATTGTAATATTTGCAGGAATAACAATAGTTACATTAGAGTCTGTTGCTTGCGCTTGAATTTTGTCTGCAATCATATTATAAATATCCATTAAAGCATTTGCATCTGAAGCAAAATAATAGTTTCCGTCTGTTGCATTAGCAATATTCTGGAGTTCTGTTTCATCTACATCTCCTCCAAAACCAATAGTATAAATTACTATTCCCTCTAATGCAGCATCTTGTGCTGCGCTCAAAGAATTTCCTTCAGTTGACTGGCCGTCAGATAAAACTACCTGAAATTTTATTGCATAATCATTTGCTCTAATTGAAGTTAATTCTGTTGTTGCTGTTCTTATCCCTGATTCAATGTCTGTTCCTCCTCCAGGCATTATTGCATTTAAGTCATTTTTCAATTGAGTTTTATTTGTATCATCTAATTTTTTGAGCTGTGAGTCAAGTGTTCCTGAAGTATTAAAGCTTGCAATTCCCATCTGGTCTGAAGGCTTCCATTCATTAAAGTCAATAAAAGCATTTCCTGATGCATGAACTGCATCCATTTTTGTTCCAGAACTCAATTCAAGAACAATTAATCCATATTGGTCTGCTGCAATAAAAGCATAGCCGTCTTTTACTTTTACATCCTTATATAAGTCACTGTAAGGAGTCTCATATTGTTTAATTAAAAAAGGATTATCCACATCGCTTACATTTATTGCATAAAGCCCTCCGCTTCCTGAAGCAATATAAGCAGTGTTTCCCACAACATCTATTCCATAAGCAGTTCCTGTAGTATTATAATTTCCTCTTGCACTGATATTATTTGGAGTGCTTACATCAAAAATATCTAATCCTCTGCTTCCATTTGCAACAAAAGCATAATTTCCTGTTTTTTTCACTCTATAAGCAGTTCCGCCTAAATCCATTGAATCTTCATTTGTAATATTATTTGGATTGCTTACATTTAATACTCTAAAACCAGACCAGTTGTCCCCTACATACAAATATGTTCCATCTGAATCAATTCCCCATGCACTTCCAGGAGTATTATAATTATCTAATTGCTTCATATTGTTTGGATTGCTTGCATTATAAGAGTCAACTCCTCTTCCTCCATTTGCAGCATACAAATAATCCCCTGATTTTACTACTCCATAAGAGTAATTGCTTGATAAATCCACTCTGTCTGCCTGATTCATGTTATTTGGATTACTTATTGTAATTGACCTTACTCCAGAAGAATAATCAGCCAGATAAGCATAACTGCCGTCAACAAAAACATCATATGCCCTTGAAGTGTCATATCTATCCAAATATTGCGGTGTTAATGGCGTGCTTATATCAAAGCTTCTTATTCCACTACTGTAATCTGCAATATAAGCATAATCTCCATCTACATCCACTGCCCATGCCTCTGTAGTATCTACTCTTCCTCCCCAACTCATTGAACCGCTTTTATCTACCACTAACATTATATCTACTGGCCTTCTGTAACTTGGAGGAAAAGAAGCGCTTAAATTAATTGTAATGTTTTGATCGCATTCAATTGCATCTGATGGCGTTACATTTACATCAAAAACAAAATTAAGGTCTTCTGGTCCATCAAAAAAAATAATGTTTTCTTTATTAAAAATCATTTCATGGCTTGCCATTAACTGCAGTATATTTGTATCGCATTCTCCTGGCGGCTGTCTTTTCATTACAATTTTTTTTCCATGATAAACTGTTTTATCCAAAGGTATTTGTGAACCATAAGTGAATTCATTGAAATCAGGAAAACAGTCATCAAAAGTCTGTCCTGTCCTGCATTCAGTTGAATTCAAGTCAAACTGTTTTACGCTTACATTAAAATCAAAGTATTCAGGAAAAAAAAACAAGAGCTTATTGTAAATGCTTTCAGGCGCCCCAGAAATATTTGAGTCAACTTCAGTTAAAAGAAAAGCTGTTTCATCCATTGCATTAAATGCGCTTTCTATTTCTCCGCCAAAATTTATTTCAGTTTTTTTTTCTGTAAAAAATATCCCTGAACTTAAAATAATTCCAGTAACTATAATTAATGCCAGCATAGAATCCAATGAAAAGGTAAACCCTTTATTCCCAGAGTTCATATAATTGAAATTCAATTTCTGCTTCACTTCCTTTATATTCAACAATTCTTGTTGTCTTAAACAAATATTTTGTCTGGCTTATTGGCTCAAGCCCTGCTTCTATATGTATTGCTCCTTGATCTAAAGTAAAATAATAATCAAATCCTTTCAGCCCTAAAAGCTCTTTTGTTCTGTCATAACTCATATTAGAAAAAGCAACTAATTTGTCTTCGCTTATTTTGTTTCTTCTTTCAATCAAGCCAAGCTTTAACACATCATTTTCATTTAATGTTTCCCATTTTTCAGGAAATCCTTTTGTTTCAGTCAATTCTTTTAATGCAAAAAAAGATGAATGCTTTAATTCATCTATTTCAAAGTTTCTTTCAACTTCTTTGTAGTTTTTGTTTAATGCGCCAGTAACTGAAGCAAACACTACAACAAAAATAAAAAACCCCATAAGCAAATCAAACAGGCTTGCCTGCCCTCTCGCGGTTCCGCCCGCGAGTAACGGCGCACACCGTAAAGGTGTGCTTGCTTTGCTTCTCTTGCTTTTAATTTCTTCACGTGTTTTCAATTACAACCACTCCATTTAAATCTTTTATTCTGATGTTTCCTTTAGCCAGAGATTTTGGTTCAACTACTGCATGATAACTGCAGGAAAAGCCGTTTACGTCAACAAAACTGCTTCCAACATTAAAATCTTTTTCAAAATAAAATTCTATTGTTGTTTTTTCTCCTGAAGCATAAACAGAACTTATTGTGTCTGCAATCTGCCTGCAATAAGATTTTGATTCAATATAATTCTGCAATGCATCTGCATCAAGGTTTTTTTCATGGCTGTAAAACAAGATTACCACAAACACAATCAAAAGAATTACAACCCCTGAAATTACTTCAATTGATATCTGGCCTTTCATTTAATCACTTATTAAACTTCAGTAAAAGTCACATTAATGTCAGTTGATGTAACAGCAATAAAATGCGTTCCTTCATCTGTTGAAAGACTTGTAGGTTCTAATGAAGCCTTGCTTGAATCAAAAATGTTTGAAGTGCTTAAAAAAGAAGTCATTTCAATTGTAACATCATTTCCAAAAACTGAAAAAGATGTCACATCAGACGGCAGGTCAACTTCAACTACAATAGTGCTTCCATTTATTGTGCTTACTTCATCTGCTGCATTAACCAGTTCTCTTACAGCATAATAAGCCGAATTAAATCTTGTGTTTTCATTGACTGTTATTATTGAAAAAATAAATAATACTCCTACTACAAGCAAGAGAATTGAAGTCAAAGTCAAGTATTCAATGGAAATCTGTCCTTTCAAATCAATCACCTTAAATAAAACACCATTATCCAATAAAAGCTTTTTCTGGCAGTAAAC
>JAHJUD010000102.1 GCA_018829335.1 Microcaldota archaeon
AATTGGACAAAAAATATTTGCTGGAACTGCACAAAACGATAATGGCAAGCTTTGAAGAGAAAAATCCAGGTCAGATAAGAAGCAGACAGGTTTACCTTCACAAACAGAACCCAAAAAACCCCTTAGGAATAGAGATAGGTTACAGGCCACCGCATTACAACAAGGTAAATGAACTGCTTGAGGACTTTGTTGAATGGCATAATTCAACAAAACTAAACCCAATAGAAAAAGCGGCAATTGCGCACTATAAAATATACAAAATTCACCCGTTTCTCGACGGCAATAAAAGAATTTGCAGGCTTGTATTGAACAAAACGTTGATTGATGAAGGGTTTCCATTGCTGAACATTTCGGTAAAAAAAGAGCCCTATTTTCAGGCTCTGATTGACTCTGTTGAAAAAGACCTGCCAAAAAGTTTAGTGGAATTCATACTAAAAGAATTTCTCAGGCAAATAAAAGAGTTTTTGAAAAAATAGATAGCCACCATGGTTTATCAAAAGTTGTGGTTGATTAAGTGGTTGCATGAATGAGATATTAAACGCTGAACTTGTGAAGGAGATTATAAGAAATCTTTTCAGCGATAAAGAAATAGAAATAATTGAACGGCCAGCGTCTTATATTATTAAACTGAAGCGTGAAACAGGAAGCAAAATATTGAGAATAATTTTGTTGCCTCCGCAGGGCTTTTCAGCAAATAAAATTAATGAATTGTCTCCACATCCAGAAGAAGGAAAGCAAAGATAACAATCAAAGGCGGGGTAAGACCAAATAAGAAAGGATTTAACATTTTAAAAAGGGTAATCAAATTTTCGTATTATACAAAGCGAAACGCCCAAGTCAAGGAAAATTACCCGTACGCAACAATCAATAAGGCCAGCCCTTTTTATAAAGAGAAAATTAAATCATCAAGAGAAAGATTTTTTGTTGTAAAAGAGAATGGAGAAGGATTTTATCATAATTTAATTAATATTTCTAATGAATGGGTTTTGATGATTTTAGAAAAGGAGTTGAGATTACAAAAAAATCTGGACATTAACTCAAAAATCATCAATTTGGAAGAAAATGAACAATGGGCAATTGTTGATTTAATTGAAATAATTAGAAATGTTGGGGATAAGCTTTTTGACAAAAATAAAAAATCAATTGACAAAATCTTAATGCTGGATACAGACAAGGCAATCCCTGTTTTAATTGAAGCACTTAATATTTATGAAACCAGTAAACATGAACCTTGTTCTGTCTATGCACTTATTCTGAAATTTGCAAAGAAACAGCCCGGCAAGGTTTTAGGACTTCTGAAAACTGCTTTAACAAATGATGAAGCGCCAAAATATTACCTTGAGGAACTCATCAAAAAAACATCAAAACTTCAGAAATAATTGTATAAAAAATCAATCACTAATTCTTTATAAAGAGCTTTTTGCCAATGTAAAGAGGTTGGCTTTTGTTGCATCACCGTATTGCTGTTTTGTAATCGCCGTAATGGCAACGTTTAAAATACGAACTATACCCCCTGCTCATCACAAAAAGGGAGGTAAAAACGAAAAGTTTAATTAGTGTTAACAACTATGTTTTTTAGACTATGATGAGGTCAAAACTGATTTGAGCAGGTGATGAGCAAAAGTTCCAGAAGAGTTGGCGGGTGAACGTGCTTATTCAGGTACTGGTGGTGCATCTGGTATTATAGGTGCTTCTGGTATTTTCTCCTCAAACATGCAAGTATCCTTTACTTTAAAGATAAAATTAGTTGCTAGTCCTGGCGGGGTTTCAAGTTTCTTTCAAGACTGGGCTTGAGCTTCAAATGTGTAGGCTTTTTCAATTGTGCAATCTCCTTTTATTTCGTCAAAGCTTTTTCCTTCCATGTCCTTGATTCCTGCCCAGAAATTCCAGCCAGAAGCAAAGTTTACTTCCATTCCTTGCACCTTTACTTCTGCTACACTCGAAAGAAAATTTATGTTTTTACCTGAAATTTTACCAATGAGCTTTCATTCAGAAGTAGAATAAACCCAAACAGAATTCCACAGAGTACTTACAACTATATTCCTTTTAATAGTCCGTGCTCTCCAACACTCATTAGAGAATTCCTCAAGGTCATTGGCAGTTTTTCCATAACTATAAAACCTTGTATACTCATTTTTTACAGGGTTATAACCACAAATAACAAGAAAATCCTGGAGTTTGCAGGTTCCTTTTATCCTGGTTCCGCCTGAAGGATCAACTAATACAGTTCTTCTGGGTTTGGGCTTTCTTTTGTTGTTTGGAATACTATGCTTGTATTCGTTCTTTCGATTAATTCGTCTTTTACCATTCTTTTGTTGAATTCGTTTAGTTCTTCAGTGTTCTTGAATTTTGCTATTACGACGACATCATATTTTCCTGTTACTCTGTATACTGAACAAACGTTTTTTTCTTTAGCCCATTTTTGTGCTGCTTCTTCCAGTTGTCCTTTTGATGCCATTGCATTAATTATTACTGTTACGTCGAAACCGATTTTTTTTAGGTCAATTAATGGCTGTAATCCATTCAAAGCCTTTATTTTTTTGAGTTTTCTAATCCTTTTATGGATTGTTGTTGGGGTTACTTTTAGTTTTTTTGCTATTTTTGAGTGTCTTGTTTCGTTGGTTTTAATCATGTAATTCAGTATTTTTTTGTCTGTTTCGTCTATTTTTTCTGTCATGGAAAAACCCCTTAAAAGTTAATTAAATTTTTTTTAATTGGTTTTTAGTTAATTTTATTACTTTTTTGTGGGTGGAAACCCTTTTAAAGTTAATTTTATTACCCATTTCAGTAAAAAATATCATTTTAAATGCTTTTAGGGAAAAAATTAATTATTATGTTAAGGGAAGTGAAAAAATGAGCTGGCTTGTCAACAAAAAGATTGCTTTACTGGAAAAGAAGCCAGATGAATTCAATAAAATAATTAATCACGAGCCTTCAATCATTAACGAGAAAGAGTATTTAATTAAGTTCAGTGAAAAGCAAACCAAGTTATTTGATTACAAGAATAAGGCTTTAGTGAAAGAGCCAATAGAAGCAAAACAAATAATTAAGCAATTAAATATTTACATTAATAAATTGGAGCCAAAGAAAGAATATAGTTTTGCGGTGTACAGGTAATGGATATAAGTATTAAAACCATTAAAGAAATATGTTTAATTGATTATGAAAACATATTAGTGTATAAGTGCCTGGATAAAAAGAGACAAAAAAGGATTGAAAGTCATTTTCTTTGTTCAAAACAGTGGAATTATCCATTAAAAACTTTTTTTATAACTATAGTAATATACAACAAAACCTCAAAAGTTTGTGGGAGTTAGAGAGGGGGTTTTGTGAATAATTTTATAAGTTTGTCAGCTGATTTAAACCGTTTTGGAATAAAATCACTAGGCGATGTCAATTTTAGGGATGTTGGAGGGGCACTAACAAAATTGAAAAAATTGCCAAATGTTCAAGAGTGCATGATTGTGCAAAAATGTAATTGTACGGAAATCTATGTTGTAACCGAAAAAAACATGGATAAAATATTCACAGAGAAATTGTTGGAATTCTGGAAAAAAAATTCAACAAATTTCATAGATGATTACAAAGATTTGATTTGTTTGAGATTTAACGAGGAAGCCATAAAACACCTTCTAGAAACAGCGATGGGATTAAAAAGTCTTGCTATAGGAGACGCACAGGTTTATGGTCAAATAAAAAATGCATTTAAGCTATCTAATGAATATGGAACTTCTGGATCCTTTTTGAAAATCCTCCAATTTCATATGAAAAAGTTGTCAAAAAAAATTGACAATTATACTGATTTTAGACGTGGGAAAATATGCATACCCAGAGCAGTAGGGGATATTATTGAAAGAAAGTATGGAAGTATGAGAATATTAATTGTGGGTATAGGAAAGATGGGTTCATTATTAACCAAAATCCTAACAGAAGCAAAACAAGATGTAACAATAATAGACATAAACGAAAATAAATCAAAAATTTTATCAAAAAAATATGAGTGCAGATATCAGAGAAAAAAAGAATTATTTAAAACTATTAAAAAATTCGGCATAGTTATTTTTGCTACTAATACGCCCCACCTAATTAACAAACATAATTTATGCAGAGTCTTTGATAAAGACAAAGACATGATTTTTATCGATATGGGGAACCCTCCTAATATTGACCCCAGCCTAAAAGATGCTATAAAGATCATCAATTTAGATTTTATAAACCAATATTCCAAAGAAAATTATAACAAAAGATTGAAAGACATGCCTAAAGTTAACAAACTGGTTCGTGATGAATTAAGAGAGATTAAAATTTCCACAGCATCTTTTCATATAAAAGATTTATTCAAAAAAATAAATGAATATGGTGCCCCTACAACTAAAAGGTTACTCAACAAAATACTAGTAGACAAGGAATTCGTCCAATTTATTAAAAAAGAAGAGTCGCAAAAAATGAATAAAGATTCCAGCAAATTAAGGCATTTATTAAAAAATACTTGTACAAACCCCCGTCTTATCAGAAAATTTGATTACTATGCAATGTGTGCAGAAAACAAAATCAACAATAGAGAAAGCTCCGGAGGGAGAAGCGAGCAGTCATTATGGAAATAAAGATTTTAAGTTCTGGCGCATGGGAAGGGATTCCAGCCCCTTTTTGTAACTGCAAGGTTTGTAAATTTGCAAGGGAAAACTCAAGTTCAAAAGAGAACAGAACAAGAACTTCTATACAGGTAACTAATGACAACAAAAGTTTTTTAATTGAAATAAGCCCTGACATTAGGTTACAGTCTACAAAATTTAATTTACTTCCAATCAATAATTTTTTAATTAGCCATTGGTATTTTGACCGCCTCTATGGCCTGTTAGAACTAGACGCCGTAGCAAAATTTATCAAGAAGCCAACAATTTATTGTTCACAAAAAACGGGAGAATGGATTAATAAAAATCTTGCCCACATTCAAAGAAAGTTGGTTATTCTGAAACCTTTCCATAAGTTTAAACTGAATGAAGTGATGATAACTCCATTGTCTCTCTATCATATGTTTAAAGAAGACAAGGATTTATCAGTGGATTATTTAGAAAATACTTTTGGATTTTTATTAGAAAATGAAAATAAAAAGGTTGCTTATTTGCCTGACTATTTTAAAATTCCAGAAGAATCTGTCAATTTGATAAAAAAGTCTGATGCTTTAATGGCTGATGGCACCTATCTGTTTGAAGAGTATTTTCCAAACAAACCAGAACAAATAGGGGAAAAATCAGACAAGAACCGTTTGCATGGAAAACAAATCTTTGATGTGATTAACCTAATTAACTCAAAGAAGGCAATTTTTCACAATATCTCACATTTAACTGAAAAAACACACAAAGAACTGCAAAAAATGTTGCCAAGAAACATGATGCTCTCCACGATGGAATGAGAATAAATAGTCGATGAGGTGATTTAAATGATATCTAAAAATAATTTATTTCAAGTAAATCTGCAGTTTGGCAGAGGCAGCCTAAATAAAACAGGGGAAGAAATAAAGGCATACGGAGACAATGCTTTAATTGTTCCAGCAAAAAATAGCATGAAAAGATTAGGATTTTTAGACAAACTCATAGAAATTTTAGAAAGTGAGAAAATAAATAGTACTGTTTTTGAAAAGGTAGAGCAAAATCCAACAGTAGAAGAAGTAGACGAGGGCATAAAATTGGCTAGAGATAATAATTGTAATCTAATTATAGGAATAGGAGGAGGCTCATCCATAGACACTGCTAAAGGCATAGCTATAGGAGCAACACATTTCAATGAAGATATTTCAACTATATGGGATTTTGTAACCATTGATGAAAAGAGAGGCGCACAAATAACAAATAAAATCCTGCCTACAGTTGCCATCACTTCAACATCTGGAACAGGCAGCCATGTGACCCCCTACTCCGTTATAACAAATAAAAAAACACACGAAAAACCAGGCATATACAGTCCGTATATTGTCCCCACGCTATCCATAGTAGATATAAATATAGTATCAAGCATGCCTAAAGAATTAACCGCGGTTACAGGGTTTGACGCCCTATGTCATGCAATGGAATCTTTTGTGGCCATAGGAGAACACCCCATTTCTGATTTATATGCACTTAAATCTGTTGAACTAATATCAGAAAATTTAGATAAGGCATATAACAATGGAGATGACATAAATGCAAGAACTAATATGGCTTTAGCCGATACATTAGCAGGATTGGCTATATCAACATCCAGAAGTGTACTGCCACATTCAATGGCGCATTCTATAAGTGGGCATTATCCGATGGTACAACATGGGATGGCACTAGCGTGCATAACCCTCCAAGTCATGAAATTTAATTTAGAAAGCAACGATTCAAAGATTACTGTAGAAAAGTATGCTAAAATCGCAGAATTATTTGGCAAAAAGGGCACAGATAAAAAAGAATTAGCATTAAAATCCATAGAGGCTATTCTGGAAATACAAGAAAAAATAGGCATCCAAAAAACATTATCAGACTTACCCATTGACAAAGGAAAAATAGAAATTATGACAAATGATGCATTTAGGATAATGAAATCTGGCATAGAAAGAAATCCAAGGAAAGCGGAAAAAAGTGATGTGATTAAGATATACGAAGAATCTTTCTGAACCTCAACTACCGCCCTACAAACTTGCAGTTAAAAACTAAGATGAAAAGACTTGTACATTGCTTTATGAACCACATTCAAATTCTTGCAGAGAACGATGTGGAGTAGGAAGCATCAATTAGTCATGCTTTACAAGAATTTAGTTTTTTTTTAATTCAAAAGAATTAATTTAAGTGATTGCATTGATTAAAGCATATGTCTTTGATTGGGATGGCACTCTTGCGAATACATTGAATTTAACGTTCAAGATTTATAATGGATTTCTTCTTTTAGGGGACCTTAGTTTTAATTCTTTTTTTATTTTGGCTCTCTCTTGAACACGCCATTTTTTGTATTTCCCATGTGTCAACAGTCTTTGAAGGGCTTGTGTTTTTCTATCATTTATATCTTTTGAAGGGTAGTATTCTACTCCTCTTTTTGGCTCTAAATATTCAATCACTGCTGCATGGCTTCGTGCTACAATTACCATTTTTGGTTTTTTTTGCTGGATTCTTCTGATTTGTCTAATGTCTCTCCCTAGTTCTGAAATGTAATCAAGTCTGGTGCTCGGCGGTAAGTTGAGTGCCACCCTAAAACCTCGTCTTTGTAATGCTGCTGCCCAAAGCTTTGAGCCAGGCCTGTAAAGTCCGGATTCCAGTGAAACAACCTTTCTACCGTTTTCTCTTGCAAATTCTGCAAGTTCTGCGTAAAAGTTTAAAGTAAATTTGTCTATATTTTCCCAGTAATATGAAAGCCTTTCATTTGCTTTTTTCCCGTATGCTTTTTCAAACAAATCCAGATTCAACTTAGTGTATTCTTCAAAAGTCAGTCTTTGATGGGATTCAAAGCCAATAACGTCACCGTATTTGGTTTTTTTTCTAATCTCTTTCTTTCCCTTGTCAAGCTTTGTTTTAAGTTCCAGTAATTGTTCTTTAAAGGGAACCAGACATTTTGTAAGGGGAATGTGCGAAATTGCAAGCAAATGAAAATCCCTAAAAGCATTTTCCTTTGGTTTGCGCACTATTTCTTTCCAGAAAAAATTCTCTGTTTCTTCAGACTCACTCATACAAATAATCATTGTTTTTTATTATATTTAATAATTACTATATCATTACCTTAATTCCAACATCCGCACACCTTGCAATAATTTCCATAACACTATTTGAATTCTTTTATAATTTTGAGGAAAAAGCAAAAGGTTTAATTAGTGTTAACAACTACGTTTTTTCGGGCAATGATGAGGTTA
>JAHJUD010000103.1 GCA_018829335.1 Microcaldota archaeon
AAAGAAGCAAACGCCTGCGAACAAATCAACAATCCGGTTTACAGAAACGACTGCGATGTAAACGCTTTAGCACCTTAAACTTTTAAAAAAAGTTTTTAATCAAAACAACCTTTAAACCTTTTAGGAAAAGCTTTACCAAAACAAAAGGTTGAACAAATGTACGGCATAAAACTGTACTGCAAAAGTTTAATCAAAAAATTATTGGTTCTGATATCTCTATTATACAATTAGTAATTCCTTAATTTTCTTATTGTCTCTTTAACAGAAGCAGACTTAAAAATTGTCGTGCCAGAAACAATCATTGAAACTCCAGCAGAAATTAATTCCTTTGAATTTTCAGTGTTTATTCCGCCGTCAACTTCAATTTCAAAAAACAGGTTTTTTTGTTTTCTTAATTGACTTAATTCTTTTATTTTTTCGACATTCTCTTGCATGAATTTCTGGCCGCCAAATCCTGCTTCAACAGTCATAATTAAAACAAAATCAATTAAATGAATAAAAGAAAAAACTGAAGAAACAGGAATCTTTG
This sequence comes from Microcaldota archaeon, assembly GCA_018829335.1. Taxonomy (GTDB): domain Archaea; phylum Iainarchaeota; class Iainarchaeia; order Iainarchaeales; family 1-14-0-10-31-34; genus 1-14-0-10-31-34. The sequence continues at coordinate 530 of JAHJUD010000103.1, forward strand.
TATTAACAGCCAAACCCACTTTACAATTATGCGATTTAATTTTCTGAATCAACTTATTTACATCAGAACAGGTTTCAGCATGAAAACTCAAAAAAGAAGGATTAAATTCAAGGAAGCCGTCAATGGAATTTTCCGGCTTTTCAATCATTAAATGAATATCTAAAGGAACAGAAATTTTTTCGCGGAAAGACTTAATTTTTTCAATTGGAAAAGAAGTGTTTGAAACATACTTGTTGTCCATTACATCCAAATGGATTGCATCTGCTCCTGCAGATTCAACTTTTTTTATTTCTTCTTCAATCCTTGAAAAATCTGCTGCCAACAAAGAAGGAAAAACTTTAACTTTATGCATACAAAAAAAATAAAGCAAAGAGAATTAAAGCTTTAGGCAACTACAAAAATTCAACATTCTCCAAAGGCTTGAAGTGCTTGTCTCCTGTAACCACTTTGGCATTCATTTTTTTTGCAGTTGCAAGAATTATCGCGTCAACCAAACCAAACTTGTTCTTATACTTTTTTCTTACTAATTGCTTTATTTTTCCTGCCTCTGAAGCAGTCTGCATATCAAGATTCAGCAGCACAGAATTTTCTGAAATGAACTGAAGGTCTTGGCTCCAAAAAGAATAATTTTCCCTTGAATACTTGTCTGAAAGTTCAGCTATCACTACAGTAGGAGTAAAGCACCGGAAATTTTCCAGTAAGCGCTTAACTTTTTCGCCTTCTTTTGTTCCCCTGAAGTATTCAATCCAAGCAAAGCTGTCAATCAAAAAATCAGATGTCATGGAAAATCTCTTCTCTCCTGAATTTCTTCATTTCAGGATGAACTCCAAACATGCTTTTCTTTATTCCTTTTTCTTTTCTTGCCATTCTCTGGATTGCTTTATCATAAGAACTTACTTTATATTTCTTTTTAATCCTGTCAAGCACATGGACTGTGCTTCTGCTTACCTGAATTGTGGTTGTTTCCCTCATAAACACCACATATAACTATAGCTATAGTTAATAAAAGCTTTTTGCTTAAATCAGAGACTTAAAGCAAAGAAAATCAAACAGTATTGCAAGCTCAAACATTCTTATAAACTATTTCCTGCGCTTTAAAAAATTTCTTTGTGTTGGATTAAGATTCCCAAAATTAATAGTAGTTAAATATTAGTGCTAAAAAAAACCCAAATTATGTCTCAACAACCAGTCTGTTTTCTCCTTCTGGGTGAATAAAAATCTCTTCCCCTTTCTTCAGCTTTAAAAACTTTGCAATTTTTTTTGGGATTCTAAGTATAAGCGAGTTACCAGAATAACCTATTTTCCCTGACTGGCCAATCCCCCATAAACCAAGTTCTTTGGCTCTTTTGTCAATTTCATCTGAAGAAATTTCTGTAAAAAATGTTTCATTACATTTAGGGCATTTTTCTGCTTCAAATTCGCCCAGTTTTATATTAGCATAACTGTATGGTTCTTTCACTTTTTTCATTTTCTTATTACATAACGGACAATTCATAAAATCACCTATTTTTCCAGTAAACAGTAATCACAAAATAATTGCAAGGAAGCTGCTTGTAAACTACATCAAAACCTCTGAATGTTGTCACTATCTTGTCTTTGAAAATTTTTTTAGCGCCTTTTATTATTCCTTCTAGAATCTCTATCTTGGGAATCCCTGTTTCAATCATTTTATCTTTAGCGTGTCTTGAAGGCCTGAAAGAACATCTTTTTGGAGATTCCATAATATCTAAGTATATCTAAGTAAGTTAAACTTTAAAAACGTATAGTGTTAGAATAAAAAGTTGGACTCGGCGGGAGTCGAACCCGCGGCCTCCGTCTGTTTCAAAATAATCAATGCATTTATAAAAGTTTTATGAAAATTTCTGCGAAGACGGCGATCTACCAGCTGATCTACGAGCCCTTTTTTGATAAAACCTCCAAAAATTCTTTTGGTTTGAGTATTTTTATATGCATAAATTTTTTTAGCTTAAGCAGGTGCTGGTCTCCTGAAACAATGTAGTCTGCTTCTGCGTCAACTGCTGTCTCAATGAACTTGTTGTCTGATTCATGTTCAGAAAGTTTTATTTCAGATTTTTTTTGTATTTTAACTGAATTCTTCAAATAATTTTCAATAACAAAATGCCTTGCTTTTGCGTCAGTCCTTTTTGTTATTTCTTTTCTGCCAAAAACTTCAATTAATTCCTCTATAATTTCTTTGCACGAATAACAGGTTATTTTTCCTTCAAGGAGTTTCTCAAATATTCCTGCTGGAGAACCTTGTTTTGCAATCAAAGCAGAAACCACAATGTTTGTGTCAAGAACGACTTTGATTTTATCTGACTTTGTGGACAATTTCATTTGCTTCTGCCTCTGAAACCTTGTTTTTTACTTTTTTCCTTAAAGCCCTGAATTCATTCACTATTTTCTGCTTGTCAAGTTTTTTCAGAATAATTGTTTCCTTGTCAAGGGGAAAAACAGTGAAAATAGTGTCTTCCCTGCTTTCAGTAAAATTTCTTGTGTCTTTAGGAATAATAACCTGCCCTTTAGTGGACATTCTTGTTGTTTCAACATCCTGCATTAAACCACCCTGAAAAAATAAAGCACAAAACAATATATAAGACTTTCTTACAAGTAAGATTAAAGATAATCGTTTATTGCATTGACAGAAGAGGGAGTTGAAGCATTAACAAACTCTATTTCTGGCTCTAATTCTTTTATTTTTTCTCCTAATTTGACAAAAAGTTCAGGAAAATTCGGATGACCTTCAAATTTTTCATACCATCCATAAGAGCTTCCATCTTTTCTTTTTATTACTTTAATTGAATTAAAAGGAAGCCATTCCCCTGGCTTTTTGCTGTTTATTCCAGTGCTCCTGTAAAACAAATACTTTTTTCCTGTTCCGTCAAGAAGGATTACAGCAGGTCTGGCAGCCACTTTCATGTCAAAACCTGTTCCAAGCAAAGTAAAATAATAGTTTTTTCCGTCAACAATTACAGTGATTTTTTTCTGTTTTTTTGGGTCAAGAATTTTTTTCAGAAAAGGAATCTTACTTCTCAATAACTGCAAATACCTTTTTCTTGATTTAACTACCTGCCCGCGTTTATATTCAGGAGTTTTTTCTCCAGTTACTGTTTGCCAATATTTTTTGTTTATTTGCCTTAATGAAACCAAAGAAGTTCTTTTTTTCATGACAAAAACCTGCGACAAACAATAATGTTAGGCGCGCAAAACCTTTTATATTTAAATCGCATATTTTATTATAAATCAGCAAGCGGAAGTGATAGAATGCAGTTTTTATTTGAATCAAACCTGAAAGAAATCAAAGCAGGAGTCCTTTTTGTAGGGTTAAGCAAAGAACAAGTGAAAAAACAAAAAAAAGGGGTTTTAAGTGAGGTTCTTGCAATAGCAGAAAAAACTGATGACTTTAAAGGCGAAAAAGCACAAGGGTCATTAATTGTTTTGCCAAAAGGATTCAAAGCAAAAAAAGTTTCTTTAATTGGATTAGGGGAAGAAAAAGAAATAACAAAAGAAGACATAAGGAAAACTGCAGGAAGCCTTGTAAAAGCAGCAAAAGCAAAAAAAATTGAAGACATTGCTTTTGTTTTTTATTCTAACATTAAGGAATCAGACTGGGTTGAAGCAGTAAGTGAAACTTCAATTATGGCAGATTATTCTTTTTCAAAGTATAAAAGCGCTCCGGAAAAACCGCAGGAAAAAGAAACAAAAATAAAAAAAGTTTTTTTTGGGGCAAAAAAATCAAATGAATTGGATAAACTGGTTAAAGAAAAAGAAATTATTGCAGAAAACGTTAATTTAGTAAGAGATTTTGTCAACGAAAACGCAAAAGACAAAAACCCTGCATTGTTTGCAAAAAAAACAAAAGAAATTTGTGTTAAAGCAAAAATAAAGTGTTCGGTTATAGACGCAAAACAACTGGAAAAAATGGGCGCAAACCTTATTCTTGCTGTAGGAATGGGAGCAAAAGAAAAACCCAATATTGTTGTATTGGAATACAATGGAACAGGCAAAAAAGAAAAACCAATTGTTTTGGTTGGAAAAGGAATTACTTTTGATTCAGGCGGAATAAATTTGAAGCCAACAGGATATATTGAATCAATGAAACAAGATATGGCTGGCGCAGCAACAGTTTTAGGAATAATGAAAACAGCAAAAGAATTAAAGCTGAAAAAAAATTTGGTTGGATTAATGGCTTTAGCTGAAAACGCAATAGGAAGCAATTCATTCAAGCCAGGAGATGTGTTTAAAGGATTAAACGGAAAAACAGTTGAAATAGGAAACACTGACGCAGAAGGAAGACTGGTTTTAGCTGATACAATTGCTTTTGGAGTAAAAAAATTCAAGCCAAAACTATTAATTGATTATGCAACTTTAACTGGTTTGGCAATGCATATTACCGGAGGATATGCTGCTTGTTTCCTTACAAACAAAGATGAATTATACAAAAAAATGTTTGACGCAGGAAATGAAGTGTTTGAAAGAGTATGGCAATTGCCTTTATATAAAGAGTTTTCTGAAGACATGAAAGGCGAAATATCTGACTTAAAGAATGCAAGCAAAAACAAGTTTGGAGGCACAAGCTCTGCTGCAGCTTTCTTAAAAGAATTCATAGGGGAAACTGACTGGATTCACTTGGATATTGCGCCAACTGCATTCCATGACGACAAAGAATCAGAGTACTGCCCTAAAGGCGGAACAGGATTTGGAGTAAGATTAACAATAGAATATCTGAAAAAATAATTTATTTTTTCTTTTTTCCTTTTTTCTTTTTGTTAAGGTCTTCTGCTGCATCATCAATTTTTTCTTTTATATCTTCAGCTCTTTCTTTTATTTCGTCTTTATGAGAAAAAACCTTGATTACTTTTGCAATTCCTGTCAGGACAGGCTTTAAGAGATAAACAAAACCCATTGCTTTATGCAGAATAAGATAAGGAATAAAAGAAAGAATGTAAAGAAACTTGTTTTTAACAAAAGTAGGCTTGTTTTCTGAAGCAGTATAATGATGCAATAAATCAACTGCCAAAATTAGTATAGCTGAATAATCAATTACTTCCAATGCAATAAAAAATTCCTCTGAAAACTCTACATGAAAAATGTAGTGGGCTACCTCAAACAAAGAAACAATAACTATTACTGCAAGAGAGCCTTCAGCTATAAGCTTCCATAAAGCCATATGCCTGCTTGGAATCAATCCTTTAAGTTTTTCTTTTGGCTTAAATGAATAAAGCGTCTGTTCTGCAATGTTTTTTATTCCCATGAAAGATAAACGCTTTATGGATTTAAAAAATTAAGCCAAAAAAAAACAAAAAAAGGGATATTTTAATATAACTTTGAATGCAATTCATGAAATTAGCAGTTTTGGTTTTTTGTTATATATGAAATTCTTTGGAATCGTGATGGTATTGATTGCTTAAATGGAAAAACTGGTTTTTTGTTGGTTTCTAAAGCAAAGTTTTATTAATGTCTATTGCGTTTTATTTTTGGGTGATGTAATGCCGGGAAAAAAACCTTTTAAAAGAAAAAATACACCCCGAAAAAAGACGAATGAACATACAAGACGTGGTGGCGGTAGAGGTATTTTTGTACAAGTTGCTGACAATCTTTTGGCTGCAATAAAAAAAGCTCAATTAAAGGTTGCTAAAGAAAAAGGGGTCGATCCTAAAGACGTTCTTTATGAAGGAATAGACAAGGATGGAAAAGCACAGTTTCGTATTATTGAAAGAGGATAATAAATTTTTTTCTATTTCTTTCTTCTAATTTCTTTTCTCTCCTTGTTTTCTGCTATTTTGGTTTGCTTATATGACTTTCCTTTATAATGCATGTTTTATTTTATACAAATAAAAAAATTAATTTAAATAAAGTCTGTTATATTTATAGTGTACACAATCACATGAGTTTACACAGTGCGGTCAGCCTCAAAACATCAAAAATATATACAAAAAACACCAAAAGCATATGAAACATTAATATAACTTTGAACTATATTCCTTAAGTGCATTAAAATGAAAGAAAAAGAAATAGCAGAACCAGAAGAAGGAATGGAAGATAATGCAGAGCCAAGGCCGGTTGAAGGCGAAAGAGTAAAGAAAAGTTTAGTCAAAGAAGACGTTGATATATTTGATGAAGTATTTGAAGGAAAAACAGAAAAACACACAGAAGAAGAAATTGAAAACAAAATAATTAAAACAGAAGAAAAAAAAAATGAAGAAATAGAAGACAAAACAGAAGAAAACAATGAAAAAGAAATTACAGAAGACGCAGAAAAAGAAGTTGAAGAAAAAACAGAAAACAATTCAGAGAAAAGAAAAAAAGAAGAAACTAATTCAAAAAAAAGAAAAACACAAGAAAAAGAAGAAAAAACAGGAAAAAAAACAAAAAAGAAAAACAAGTCAGATTACCAGAAAAAAGAGTTAACTTCAAAAGAAAAAAAGCTTTTAAGAGAATCAGAAGATGACGAATTAGAAGAAGAACTGCCGGAAAAAGAAGAAATCAAAAAAGAAATAGTAAAAAAAGCAAAAAGAAATTTTGAAGACGATTACTTAACAGAAGAAGAATTTGATGAAGCAGACATAGACGGAATAGAATATTATTCAGGAGAAGAAAAATACACTTTAGCAGACGAAAAAAAAGCAGAAATAAAAGAAACTCCTTTTACAATTCCATTAAAGTTTCTTGAAGACTTAGAAACAGAAAATGCTTTTATTGGAAGAAAAAAAACTGTATTTGAAAGATACGGGGAAAAAGCTTCACTTTTTGTGGGAAAAGTAAACGAAGAAGAACAAACAGGAAAAAACATTTTATTGGATTCATTGAATCCGCACGTGGTTTTTGTTTGTGGAGCAAGAGGTTCAGGAAAATGTGTTACAGGAGACACAATAATAACATTAGAAAGCGGAAAATGCATTGAAATACAGGAAATTTACAGGCACAATGAAGCAATTCTTGGATTAAATGACAGCCTTAAAATTGAAGCAATGAAAAAAGAAGGGTTTTATGAAAGAGAAGTAGAAAAAGTTTTATACATAAAATTAAGAAGCGGAAAAGAAATTAAGCTGACTCCGGAACACCCTTTATTGACAATTGAAGGATGGAAACCAGTTCAGGAATTAAAACAAGGGTCAAGGATAGCAACACCTAGAGAAATTCCTGCTTTCGGAAACAATAAAATGAAAGAAAATGAAATAAAAATACTTGCTTATCTTATTGCAGAAGGGCATTTAGGAAACCAGTTTGTTTTGTTTTCAAATGCAGATGAAAAAATAATGAATGAATTCCAGAAAAGTGTGCTAAACTATGATTCAAATCTAAAAATGCTTCCTCATGGAAAATATGCAGTAAGAGTTTCACAAATAAAAAAAGAAATGGATTTAAGCAATGTTGTCAGGAACGGCAGAGGACAATTTACTTCCTCTGGGTACGTGGTCGCACAAAAAAGTTCTTTGATGAAATGGCTGGAAGAAATAGATTTATACGGAAAGCTAAGTGGAGAAAAATTTATTCCGGAAGAAATAATACAGTTGGAAAAAGAACAAACAAGCCTTTTCTTGAACAGGCTGTTTTCTTGTGACGGAACAATCCACAGAATTAACAAAAGTACAATCTGGCAGATTTCAGTTTGTACTGTTTCGGAAAAAATGTCAAAACAAATTCACCACTTGTTGTTAAGATTTGGCATTCTTTCAAAAATAAGATTCAAAAAAACAAAATTTAATGGAAAAATAGGAAATGCTTTTGAAATAGTATTAAACGCAGACAATGTATTAAAATTCATTCAAGAAATCGGCTTTTTTGGAGAAAAAGAAGAAAAACAGAAAATTGCTTTAAAAGAAATGAGTGAAAAAACAAGAAACCCTAATGTTGATACGATTCCAAAAGAAATATGGAATCAATTCAAAGTAAAAAACTGGCACCAGATTGGGAGAGAACTTGAATATAAAAACATAAAATCAACACACAACACAAAAAATTACGCCCCTTCAAGAGAAAAACTTTTTAAAATGGCTCAAATTGAAGGAAATAAAGAAATGCAAAAAATTGCTGAAGCTAATATTTTCTGGGACGAAATAACTGAAATAAAAGAAATAAAAGAAAAAACAAAAGTCTATGATATTAGTGTTCCAGAATTCCATAATTTTATTGCAAACGACATAATCATCCACAATTCATATGTTCTTGGAGTTTTAGCAGAAGAACTTGCATTAAAAAACAAGGATGTAGGAGTAGTGGTAATTGACCCAATTGGAGTATTTTGGTCAATGAGATATCCAAACAAGGAAGTGACAGAAGTCGCAAAATTAAGTGAATGGAATTTAGTGCCGCAAGGATTAGACAACATTAAAGTCTTTATTCCAGAAGGAATCAAATCAGAGGTTCCAAAATCAACTTTTGATTCAACTTTTTCAATTCAGCCTTCATTGCTTACAGCAGAAGACTGGTGTCTGACTTTTGGAATGGAAAGATTTGGGCCAAGCGGATTACTTTTAAGCAAGGTGCTAAAAAAACTTGAGCACGGATTTAAAGCAGAAGGAAAATACATTAAAGCCAAAAAAAATTATTCTTTAAATGACATGATTTATTCCTTGGAAAAAGACGAGGAATTGAATTCAAGGGAAAGAGGATATAAACAGGATTCAATTCGAGCTTTAGTTTCAAGGTTTGAGGCAGCAAAAAGCTGGGGAATTTTTTCAGAAAAAGGAACTCCTTTAGGGGAATTAAGCAGGGAAGGCCAATTAACAATATTAGATACAAGTTTTTTAGAAGATGATGTAACTGCATTGGTTATTGGAATAATTGCAAGAAGATTGTTGAGTGCAAGAAAAATTTCAACAAGAAAAGAAGCCGCAAAAAAATTCAAGAAAAACATTGATGAAATGCTTGAATTAGATGTTCCGCCTACCTGGCTGTTTATTGACGAAGCACACACTTTAATTCCTTCAGGTAATGTAAAGACTCCTGCAACCTCTGCTTTAGTAGAGTATGTAAAACAGGGCAGAAGGCCTGGCTGTTCTCTTGTTTTTGCAACACAACAGCCTTCAGCAATAGACACTAAAGTTTTAAGCCAGCTTGACATTTTAATTTCACATAAATTAGTGTTTGATGACGACATTAAAGCAATATTCAAGAGAGTTCCGTCAATTGTTCCTTTAAGATACAAGAAAAGCAGTTTTGTAAGGACTCTTTCAGTTGGAACAGCTTTAGTTGCAGACAGAAGAGAAGAAACAAGCAGAGCTTTTGTAATGGATATAAGGCCAAGAATGTCACAGCATGAAGGAAGAGATGCAGAAACATCAGAGGCAAACGAAAACATTTCTGAAACACAAGTATTACAGTTAGCAACAGAAATGATTTGGAGGAAATTAAACGAAGAAGAACTGGCAATGGAAAAAGTCAATATTTTAGTGAATACATTAAACGGAAAATATAAAAGTGCAGTAATGCTGTCAAGCGTATTAGATGCACTAGAAGAAAAAGGCGCAGTAATTGAAGCTACAAGAGTTTATATTAAAGGAAAAGAAAAAATTCCTGAAGAAGAAAAACAAGAATTAGAAACAGAAGAAGAAAGATATGAAAGAGAAGTAGAAGAAGGACTAAAAACACAGGAAATGGAAAAAATTGAAGGAACAAAAGAAAAAGAAGCAAATACAAAAGAATTAGGTTTAGCTTTAAGGATAGATGAAAAAAGCGTTTTAAAACTGGCAGAACAAAACAGGAAGAAAAAAACTTTCAGGTTATTTGGAAGCGAGGAAAAAATCAAGGGAATTGTACTGCATTATGAGCCGTTTTACAGGGTTAGTTTGAATGATTTTGACTTAAAAAAAGAATTTGTTTCAGTTAATGTTTTTGTTAATGCAGTAACCGGAGAATTAATGCATTACGGGCAAGGAAAATTCATTGAATCAAAAGGATTTAATAAAACAAGCTTACTGCATAAAGACGAATCATTTGTTTTCAGACAATTAATGCAGAAAAAGACATTAAAAGAAATAACAGAAAAAAA
>JAHJUD010000104.1 GCA_018829335.1 Microcaldota archaeon
CTTTGGAGTATTAAATACACCAAAAGCAAACAAGGCTGCAATTACAATTACAATTACAACCAATGCCCAACCATAAGTCATCAGGTATTCTAAAGCGGATTGTCCTTTTTTGTCTTTAAACATTTATCTTCCTCCTTTTTGTTTGAAAATAAAACAATGAATACTATTAGAATGTTTGTTGTATTTAAATGTTTTGCGGTTTAAGAAAACAAAACAGATTCAAAGAAAAGAACAAAAAAACAAAAGAAATCTTAGTGTGCTTTAAATAACTTCAACGCAGTTTTAAGGAAAAGAACAAAAAAACAAAATAAAGCAGGGTAGTTATTTTAAATAACTTCAACAGTATTTTATTTGAAAGTGAATTTAAATGCCCAGATTAACTGACAGAACACAAACAGGAATTCCTGGATTAGATGAATTACTAGACGGAGGAATTCCAAGAGGAAATTTAGTTGTATTAGCAGGAGATCCTGGTTCAGGAAAAACCTGCTTTTGTCTGGAATACCTTTACCGCGGGGCAATAGAATTCAATGAACCCGCAATATATATTTCGCTTGAAGAAAGCTATGATGAAATAATAAGAAACGGAAAAGAATTCGGTTATGATTTAGAGGGATTAATAAAGAAAAAAATGCTGACAATTGAAGTAGTGGAATTATATGACTTTGACAAATTAAAGAATTTAATTGAAGACTCAATCCAAGTAATTAATGCAAAAAGGCTTGTAATTGACCCAGGAGTTATTTTCAGACTATATTTTGACAGAGAATTAGATGCAAGAAAAAGAATAATGAGTTTAGGCAAAATGCTTAAACAAATTGACTGCACTACAATAATAACAAATGAAATAAACTTGGATAAAACAAGAAGCTTGTTTGGATTAGAAGAATATGTTGCAGACGGAGTGATTTTATTATATCACACAAAAATAGAGAACAGGTTTGTAAGAAGTTTAGGCGTACTAAAAATGAGGGGAACAAAAATAACAGAAAAATTGCATCCAGTAACAATCGGCCCAACAGGATTAAAAGTTTTGTCAAAACAAGAATTATTTGAGGACATTTAAATGAAAAAGAAAAAAAGCCAGAAAACAGGAAAAAAAAGAAAAGAAAAGAAACCTGCAAAAAAAAAGCAGGCAAAAAAACAATCCAAAGGTTTAAGAGATCCTGTTAAAGAATTAGAAAAACTTTTAACTAAACCAGAAAAACAAAAAAGGACTTTTGTAACCAAAGATAAAGCAGAAATTGAAATGAAAACCAGTTTAAGAAAAGAAATTGGAGATGAAGACGAAGAACTAAAAGATTTAATCAGCCCTAAAAGAAGCATTGACTTGAAAATTTTAAGGTATTTAGAGGAACTGCCAAAAGAACAGTTTACTGCACTGCTTTTAGTTGAACCTACAAATTACTCTAAAATAAACCATGAATTAATTAGAATCCTAATAAATCATACTCAAGGAAGAGGGCTTTATGTTACATTAAACAGGGCATCTGATTTCTTAGAGGAAACCCTTAAAAAAGAAAAAATTGACACAGAAAAATTATTTTTTGTTGATGCAATAAGCAGTGGAAGCGGAAAAGCAACAAAATACAAAGAAAACGTTATTTTTGTTGAATCCCCAAGGAATCTGACAGGATTAAGCGTTGCAATAGATGACGCATACAAAAAAGTAGAAGAAAAACCCCAGTTTCTAATATTTGACTCAATAAGCACACTGTTAATCTATAATGACATTAATGCAGTTGAAAGGTTTATTCACTCAATCATAGGAAAATTAAGGGACTGGAAAATCAAAGGAGTTTTATTAATGGTTAAATCAGAAGAACACAAAGGCGTAGTAAATTCTTTAAGCCAGTTCTGCGACAGAATTTTAGAGATTTTATAAATCAAAAACAAAATTTTTTGTAATTGAATTAAAAGGAAAAGCAGTTTGTTCAATGAAAAGCTTTTTTTCTTTTACCTCAAAAAAGAAATTATAATCCATTATTTTCTTTATGTTGTTTAATACTGCGTTGTCATGCAGCCTTTCATCAACAAAACAGACAACAGAATAATTTAATTCTTTTGCTTTTCTTGTCTCAAAAAACAAAAAAGAATAAACTGCATTAGATGGATTAAAAGAAAGCAAAGATGACAGGGAATCAAACAAAAGGATTCCTTTACTGCTTTTTTTTCCTTCAATTGAATGAACCAAAGAAGAGATTTCAGGCAGAGAAGAATAATCATCAAAAACAAAAGAATGCTTTCCAAACACTTTCTTTGAAATCACAAAAAAAGAATTCATTAAAGGAGAATAGTTTGCAGGATCAAAAACAACAAGAATGTTTTCTTTTTTTGCCTGGTTTTTCAGGATTAATTCAATCAAGGTTTTTGACTGGCTGGATTTGCCTGAAAACAAAACAGCCTTTTTTTCTTTTATTTCCAAGGCACTTAAAGAAAAATCCATGATAAAAGTAAGGCTTTAGGAAATAAAAGGATTATCCTTTAATAAATAGTTCAACTTTTTTCCCTGAAAAATCAGAGAGCTTTTCTTCAAAGGAATTCTTTAATTTTAAAAGCTGTTGTGAAACTTCCTGTGAATGGTTTTTCTGTTTTTCAAGTTCAAGTGAAAGGCTTTTAGCGGAATTTTCAAGAGAAGAAATTTCGCTTTCCAAAAAAGCAATTTCCTTTGAAATGTTAAGTGAATTAATTCTTGCTTCTGTTTCAATCAGTTTTTTTTCCAGTTCATTGAGTTCCCAGAAAAATTTGCCAAAAAAATCAAATTTAATCAGTTCATCTAAAGCAAAAAGCTTTTTTTCTTTTTCTTTTTCTTTAAGGGAAATTTCTCCTTTCAAAACAAGTTCTTTAATGTAATTAAAGATTTTTTTCAGGCTTTCTGCTTTATTGTCTTTTTTTAACGCAAGAAAAGGGTCTGAAAGATAAGAAGTTAAAAGATTTTTTTCCTCTTCATTTAAATGAAATTTTTCTGTTTCAGCCAGCTTCCTGAAAACCCTTAAAAGTTTTTCAACAGGAAAAAACAATTCAGTTAACTTGTTTTTGATTTCCTGTTTTTCCTGCAATAAACTGTTTTTTTCTTTAGAAAGCAAGTCAAGCTGTTTTGCCTGAATTGAATCCTGCAGTTCCTTTAATGATTTTGTTTTTTCTGCTAATCCTGTTTGAACAGAAGAAATTCTTGAAGAAATTTCTTTTTCAACTGAAACTGATTCCTGTTTTGAATCAATTTTTGAGTTCAGTTCAGAAAGCCTTTCTTTTATTTCAGGAAAAATCTGCAGGCCTGATTTTTGCGCAAAAATTTTTTTTAATTCAAGGAAAACAGAATTAAGCTCTTTTACTTTGTCGCCTAAATTTTTCATCTGTTCTTTTAAAATGATTCCAGTGTAAGCAATGTTTTTGCCGAAAGAATTTATTTCAGATTCAAGAAGTTTTAAAGAAGAATCACAATAAGAATTTAATTCAATGAAATCAGCTGAATTAGGCGGAGTTAATTTTGAATTCAAATGCCTCATTTTTTCTATTAATGTTTTCTTGCTTGTGTCAACAATTTTTCTCAGCTTCTTGTGGCCTTCATCTTGTGAAACCTTTTCTTTTTCCAGTTCATTCAAAACCAGTTCAAGTTCTTTAAGCAAATGCTTTACTTCAGAAAACCTGGAAAAAATTTCTTTGCTTATTTCATCAAATTCTTTAGCGTAAAATGATTCAGAAAAAGAAGTGACTTCACTGAAATCCAGCTTTAATTCCTCTACTGTCTTGGTTTTTTCCTGTTTTTTTCCGCCAAATAATTTATCCAAAAAACCCATGTAATGAATAATTGGAAAAGAAAAGCATTAAACGGCTATGTAAAAACCAATAAATTTTAAGTAACAATCAAACAGGAATTAATTATATGGGAGGATGGGAAAAACTAAAAGAAAGAAACAAGCTGATTGCATCAGAAATCAAAAAAAGAGATGATTTTGTAATAGTAAACCATCATGACGCAGACGGCTTATGTGCAGGAGCAATAATTGCAAAAGCATTAGAAAGAAAAGGAAAAAAATTCACTAACAAGACAACAAAACAATTGTATTCTGAAACAATAAAAGAAATCAAAGAAATGGGAAAAAACTTTATTTTTGTGGATTTTGGTTCAGGGCAAATGGATTTATTGGAAGAAAACATCAAAGAAAACTTTTTTGTAATAGACCATCACCAGCCAAAACAATCAGAATACAAATTCCATTCCAATCCATTCTTTTTTGGCTTTGACGGAGGAAACGAAATTTCAGGTTCAGGAATGACTTATTTGCTGGCAAAAGAATTAAATGAAAAAAACAAGGATCTAAGTGTTCTGGCAGTTGTGGGTGCAGTAGGGGATATGCAGGATTTTAAAGGAAAACTTGAAGGAATAAACAGGAAAATATTAGAAGACGCAGAAAAAACAGGAATGATAAAAAAAGAAAACGATTTAAGATTGTATGGAAGAATTTCAAGGCCTTTAACGCAGTTTATTTCTTATTCAAGCAATCCGGTTTTTCCTGGTTTAGCGGCAGACGACAAAGCAAGCGCTGAATTTATTTCAGAGAATGGAATTGAATTAAGACAAGGAGACAAATGGAGAACTTACTCTGATTTAAATGAAAAAGAAAAAAAGAAATTTACTTCAGCTTTAATTATGCATTTAATCCAAAACGGTTTCAGTGAATGGAAAGCAAAAAATTTAATTGGGGAAACTTACACTTTGCTTAAAGAAAATCCTAAAAGCCCTTTAAGGGATGCAAAAGAGTTTGCCACTTTACTTAATTCCTGTGGAAGGAACGGCCAGCCGGAAATTGGTTTAGCAGTATGCATGGGAGATAGAATTAATGCATACCAGAATGCAATGGAATTGCTTTTAGAGCACAGAAGGCAGTTAAGAGAAGGAATTGAATGGGTTCATAAAAATGGAGTAGAAGAAGAAAAAGCATTTTATTTTTTTGATTCAGGAGAAAACATAAAAGAAGAAATAGTTGGAATAATTGCAGGAATGCTTTATGGATCAAAATTAATAGGGCAGAATAAGCCAATAATTGCTTTTGCAAAGCAGTCAGAGGATTTAATCAAAGTAAGTGCAAGAGCAACAGAAGATTTAGTGGAAAAAGGATTAAATTTAGGCAAACTTTTAAGGGAAAGCTGTTCAGAGTTAGGCGGAAAAGCAGAAGGCGGAGGCCACAAAATTGCAGCAGGATGCAGGATAAGCAAAGAACAACAAAAAGAATTCAAAGAAAAATTAAATGACAAAATAGAAAGCCAGATGCAAAACTAAAATAAATAAATTTAAATCAAGTTAATTCAAGAATTAAAAGGATGCATTCAATTACAGAAAACAAAGACAAAAAATACTTTATTCTTTCAGGGAAAAAAGGATTTTTTTCAAGATATGCAGACAACGGATTCAAAACCAAATGGACAGGATTATGGAAGAATTCACAAAAATATCTGGAATATTATGCGATAAAAGGACTGGAAGAAAACAAGTGCATTAAAACAGAATATGATTATGCTAAAGCAATACACTATTATGATAAAGCAGTTGAAACAGTTTTTGTGCCAGAAAACAAGGCAGGATTATATGTAAAAATAGTTTTTGGAAAAGAAGAAGAAAGAGAATTAGAATTAGGGTTTAATATAAGAAAAAGAGAAGAAAATTTAACTGAAAGAAAATACAAAGTAAAATTTGACAAAAAAAAGAATGAAATAATTGTTGGAAATGAACTTGGACAGATTTCCTTCAGTCTCATTAAAGGAAAAATGAGGTTTGAAGAAAAAAGAGAAGAAAAAATCCATTTTCCTTCAGGAGAAAAACAAAACTGCTTTATTCCGGGAAAAATTTTATTAAAAGGAAAAGAAATTATTTTCGGGTTAATTCCTGAACCAGAAAAAGAACAGAATAAAATGGAAAAAAAAGGGAAAAAAGAAATTAAAAGAAAAAAAGGAAAAAGAGAAAAAATATTAAATGAAAGAGAATTAAAAAAAGAAATAAAAGAAAGAGAAATAGAATTTGGACAAAAAGAAAAATTAATTAAAACTAATTTAAAGGAATTAGAAAAAGGGTTTGTTGATTCAGCTAAAGGGATTTCACTGCTTGAAAATCAAGGAAATTATTTTGCAGGTTATCCTTGGTTTTTGCAGTACTGGGGAAGAGACAATTTATGGAGCCTAAACTCACTTATTTTCCTGGGAGAATTTGAAAAAGCAAAAAAAGTTCTTGGGTATTTCTGGAAGAAAAACCAAAAAGGAAAAATCCCAAATTTTATTGAAGGAAAAAAAACCCATTTTAATTCAATTGATGCTTCGCTCTTGTTTTTGATTGGACTGAAAGATTATGTTTTTGCTTCAGGAAACAGGAAAATATTAAAGGAAATTAAATGGGAAAAAACACTTAAATTCCTTGAATCACAAGAAAAAGATGAGTTGATTTTTCATGAAGGAAACGAAACATGGATGGATTCAATTCAAAGAAAAGGCGCAGGAATAGAAATTCAGGCATTATATTTGAAAGCACTGCATTCAATAAGAAATTTGCTTGTGTTACAAGGAAAAGAAAAAGAAACAAGAGAAATAGAAAAAAAAGCAATTGAATTAAATAAATCAATTCTACATAACTTTCAATCTGGCGGGGCTTATAAAGATTTGATTAATGAAAAAAATGAATTTGTTAAGAGCTGCAATCCTTTGGTTTATTTAATGCAAAAGCAGGCAAGCGAGCAGGAAATTGAAGTGTTTGAATCAGAGGAATTCAACGGAAAAAAAGGAGTTTTAACTAGAGGGAGAAATGAATTTGGATTTGGTTTTGAAGGATATCATACTGGTTTAAGCTGGAGTTTAGTTAACGGCTGGATGGCTTGTGCTGAATTCAAAGCAGATAGAACTGAAAAAGGATTGGAATATTTAATGCTGCTAATAAATGACCTCAAAGATGACTGTGTTGGAGGAATAGGAGAATGCTGGAATTCTTCAGGAGAATTAAGAGGTTGTGGAATGCAGTTTTGGGGGCATGCTTTTGTAATCAAATGCATTGACGAATTTTTGCTTGGAATAAAGCTTAATGCTTTTGAAAAAAAAGTTTTTTTGCAGCCAAAACTTCCTGAAAAAATGAATTATTTAAAGAGAAGATTGAGAATTGGAAATAGTTTTTTTGATTTGATTGTAGAAAAAAAGAAAGGAAAAATTAAGGCAAAAACAACAAACAAAAAGATAAAAATTGAAGTATACTAAAAAATACTTGAGAAACATGAAGAAATTGTTGCTTAGAAAAAAGAAAAAAAGTTTAAGGAAAAAATCTTTATGGAAACCTCGCCCTCCGCAAAAAATTCAAAGAAAACCAACTAAAGTGCTTTTTTTGTGCCGAAATGGAATGATGAACTCCCAACTAAACAAGATTCGTTTCCAAAACCAACTAATGCTCAAAGACATTGAAGGCAGATTTGAATTAGATGCTCGTGGAATTTTTGCTTATGCAGACAGCAGAGGGAATGTACCTTCAACATCTTTTATAAGGGAAGCAGAAAGTGCAGACGTAATAATACTTAGTGAAAAAAATTGGAAAGAGATAGAAGAATCAAATTTAATACCAACTGAAACAAAAAAAGTTATTGGAAAAAAGAAAATAGTGCACGAAAATTTTAGTTTTGTAAAAAGAACATCAATTGCCCCGCCAGTTATAACTGCAAGTGAAAAAAAAGAATTTAAGGCATTATTAAGAAAAATAGCAGAAGTTAAACGAGAAAACAGAATCAGAAATCGATTTTAGCACAATCAAATTCATTTAATCTCTGCCTGAACTGCGATTTGATTTCTTCTAATTCTTCTTTTGTTTTTGCTTCAAATCTTAATACAAGAACCGGCTGGGTATTTGACGCACGAATTAAACCCCATCCGTTTTCAAATAAAACTCTTGCACCGTCAACTGAAATGACTTTATGGTTTTTCCTGAAATAGTCTCCAACTTTTTTTACTACTTCAAATTTTTTTTCATCAGAACATTCAACTCGAATTTCAGGCGAAGAAAAATATTTAGGGGAATCAGCCAACAATTCTGATAAAGTTTCATGAGTTGAAGATAAAATCCTTAAAATTCTTGCAGAAGCATAAATTGCGTCATCAAAACCAAAGTATTCATCCCTAAAAAACATATGGCCAGACATTTCGCCTGCAATTAAAGCATGCTCTTCAGCCATTTTTGCTTCAATAATGCTGTGGCCTGTAGGAGACAAAATTGGAATTCCGCCATGGTTTTTTACATCATCAATTAAAGCCTGAGAGCATTTAACTTCAACCAAAATTTTAGAGCCAGGATTTTTTTCTAAAACTTCCCTTGAATACAAAATCATTAACTGGTCTCCCCACAAAATATTTCCTTTTTCATCTATTACTCCAATTCTGTCAGCATCTCCATCCAAGGCAATTCCAAGGTCTGATTTAGAAGATTTTACTTTAGCAATTAAATCCTTTAAAGTTGAAGGAAGAGTAGGGTCAGGATGATGGTTAGGAAAAGTTCCGTCAGAAACACAATATAATTCAGTTAATTCAATTCCTAAATCTTTTAGAATTTGAGGGGCAATAACTGAACCAACTCCATTACCGCAATCTAAAACAACTTTAAGCTTTTTTTTCAAAGAAATTTTCTTTTCAATCATTTTTCTATAAGTTTCCAAAATTTCAACTTTTCTTACGCTTCCTTCTCCTTTAATGAAATCCTTTGATTCCATCAGCTTTCTTATTTCCTGAATTTCTTTTCCAAAAATTGCATGGTTTCCGACAGAAATTTTGAAGCCATTAAATTCAGGGGGATTATGGGAACCAGTAATCATTACTCCTCCGTGTTGTTCTAAATTAATAACAGAAAAATAATAAACCGGAGTAGGAACCATTCCAATGTCTAAAACATCAAGTCCAGTTGAAACTAAACCGCGGATTAAATTTTTTGCATAAGAAGGAGAACTAGGCCTGTTATCATAGCCTACAACAGCTTTTTTGCTTCCTTTTCTGATTAAATAAGTGCCAACAGCTTTTCCAAGCAATTCAGCAAATTCGCCTGATAAATCTTTGTTTACCAGCCCTCTGATGTCATATTGCCTGAAAATATTAGGGTTTAATTCCATAAAAAACCAATAGAAATATAAAAGCCAAAGTCTTAAAGAGATTATGGAAGAAGTGAATGAATTCAGAAAAGACTATTTACTTGATGAATGGACAATAATTTCAAAAAACAGATCTGTTCGTCCATTTGATCATAAAAAAGAAGAAACAACAAAAAAAGAAAATAAAATTTCAGTTGATCCAGATTGCCCTTTTTGTTTGGGAAATGAAAAACAGACTCCTCCGGAAATTTTTCGGACAGGAAGCAAAATTAAATGGAATTTAAGAGGCTTTAACAACAAGTTTTCTGCAGTCCAGACAAAAAAAGAATTTAAAACAAAAAAAGAAAATATTTTAGAATACGGAAATGCTTTTGGCTTACATGAAGTAATAGTTGAAACAAACAATCATTCAAAAGTTTTAGCTGAATTAACAAAAGAAGAAATGACTGAATTATTTACTGCTTACAAGGAAAGAGAAAACGCACTGAAAAAAAAACAAGGAGTAAAGCATGTCTTGATCATTAAAAATTTCGGAAAAGAATGTGGTGCTTCATTAAACCATAATCATTCACAGTTAATCACTTTTCCTTTTACCCCAAGTAAAATAGAAAGAGAAATGATTAAAGCAAAAGAATTTTTTGAAAAAACAGGAAAAAACGCTTTCTTGGAAATAGGAGAAAAAGAATCCAAAACCAAAAGAGGATTATTTGAAAACAAGAGTTTTTATGCTATTACTCCTTTTGCTCCAAAATGGACTTTTGAAGTATGGATTATTCCAAAAAAACAATATTCTAATCTAGGGGAAATGGAAGCAGAAACTTTGAGGGATTTGGGAGAGATAATGCAAAAAGCTTTGAAAAAAATCCATGATAATCTTGGAAACCCTCCGTATAATTATTATTTGCATGAATCAATGGAAAAAAATAAGAGTTATTGTTTTCATGTAGAGATTCAGCCTAATGTAAAAAAAATTTACGGCGGAATAGAAAAAGCTGCCGACATAATCTTAATTGAAGTTGCCCCAGAACAGGCTGCAGGAGAACTGAAAAAATGAATAGAAAAGTTTATACAATAAAAGACGACAAAATTGTAGTTTATTTTGAAGACTTGAATGAAAGACTTAAAAAACTGGCAAGGCATGTCAGAAAACACACCAAATCTTCAAGAATGCAAAAAATAGGAATTGCAGCTGGTTTAGCTGGAGAGACAGCAGCCTTAACAATTTTCCCTCAAGGAATAGTAAGCCCTGAAGGCGTATTTTTTTTTGGGGGAGGAAGCTTACTTGGATTAGGCAGTGCAAGCAAATTAGAAACAAACCTGAAAGAAATAAAGAAAGCATATGAAACTGCTTCAAAAGTCATGGAAAAAAAAGGAATATTAAATAAAAATACTCCAATTAAAGGGCATTATGGAATAGATTTATCAAGCCAGAATCAAAGAACAGTAAAAAAATTTTACCCTGGTTTTACCTTTGACGAAAAAATGAATCTTGTTTTGCTAAAGCAAACAACTATTGAAAAAATAAGACAAAAGTTTCAGAAAAGAACAGGGTTTGCATTTTTTGGCAAATGGAGAGGCAGAACAGGCAAAGAAAAATCTTCTAAAACAAAATTAACACACAACAGAAAACCAACAAGACTTCACATTAAATAAAGCAGCACAGAAAAAAAATAAAAGTGAAAAAACGCCAAAAAAGATTCCGTCAAAAAAAGAACCAAAAAAAAGCAGAAAAAAAACAGGGCCAAAAGTAGGGCAGACTTTGACAATCCAGTCTGGAAGAAAAACAGTCAAAGGAAGAGTGGTAAGCAGAAAGCGGGGAAAAACTGTTGTAAGAACAAAAGAAGCTCACCCGCATAAACCTTCAAAAAAACAGGAACAAAAATTAATTGAAAGCAAAATAAGAGAAGAAGTATTGTGGGATAAAAGATGGAATAGAACTATTACAGAACAAGAAAGAAAAGAGCTCAGAGGAATATTCAGGCTGCAAATGGAACTTGGAGTGCCCAGAAACATAGTAATGACTAAATTAAGGGCAGTTAACCAAAAAGACATTGTTGTAAAAGAAAGGAAAAAACCAACACGCCAGCAAGTCCCGAAAACCCAAAGAAGGAAGACAAGACAACAGGCGCTTATTCAACAAACAGCAAGGAGATGGGGCAGAAACCCAAAAAGAATGCGCAGAACACTTGCAAGAAAAGGAATCAGAGTTAAAAGAATTTGAAAAAAGACAAAAATAAAGCTAATCCAATAAATTTAATAAAAGAAAACACTGATTATTATTGAATTAAAGTTTTTGGTTGAAGAAAATGGATTACGTTGTATTGGAAGCTGCTTATGAAGTCGGAAACAAGGTTGGAGGCATTCATACAGTTTTGACAAGCAAAAGCGCAAGAATGATGGAAAGAATAAAAGAATTCTATGAAATAGGGCCGTATTACGAAAAAAAAGCGCAAGTTGAATTCGAAGAAAAAACCATTCCGGAAAAATTCCATGAAACTTTTGTTGAAATGGAAAAAGAGTTTGGAGTAAAATGTCATTACGGCAACTGGGTAATGGCAGAACAAAGCCCTGAATGCATTTTAATAGACCATTCAGGAATAAGAAAAAAAATAAATGAAATAAAAAAAGAGTTATGGGAAAGTTTTCAGATTGATTCAATTGGAACAGATGAATGGTTTAATGAGCCGGCAGTATGGGGAAAAGCTTTAGGTTTATTAATAGAAAAAATGGAAAAAAACAAGGTTTTTGGAAACAAAAAAATTGTAGCGCATTTTCATGAATATTTAAGCGGAACAGGATTACTGCATTTAAAGAAAGTTAAAAGCAAAGTGAAGACTGTTTTTACAACTCATGCAACTTTTATGGGAAGGACAATAGCAGAAACAAAAAAAGAAGACTTATATGAATTAATAGAAAAAGGATTCAAAGACAAAAAGCCTGCATCAAATGAATTAGCTTACTCTTATGGAATTCAAGCAAAACATTTATTGGAAAAAGCAAGCGCGCAAAACGCTGATGTTTTTACAAGCGTAAGCAAAGCTGTTGCAAGAGAAGCAGAATTTATTTTAGGGAAAAAATGCGATTTAATTCTGCCAAACGGATTAGACATGGAAAAATTCCCGATAATGGAAGACTTAAGTGTATTGCATAAAGAATACAGAAACCAGATAAGACATTTTGTTGAAGCATATTTTTATCCTTATTATTATTTTAACATCAAAAACACAATGTTTTATTTTATTGCAGGAAGATATGAATTCCACAACAAAGGAATAGACTTGTTTATTGACGCATTAGGAGAATTAAACAGGCAGTTAAAAAAAGAAAAAAGCGATAAAATTGTCGTGGCGTTCTTATGGGTGGCAGAAGAAACAACTGCAAGAAACATGGCTGTAATGGAAAACATGGCAATACACCAGACAATAGAAGAATTAATTGAAAGAGAACTGCCTCAAATAAACAAAAAATTATTCAAGAACTTAATGGAAGGAAGAAAATTAGAGGAAGGGTTATTTGAAAAAGAATTTTTATTGGATGCAAAAAAAATGACTATGAAGCTGAAAAGCAAAAAAGATTTTTTGCCGCCTTTAAGTGCATTTGAAATGCCTGAAAATGAAATCCTTAAATCAATTAAAAGAAATAATTTGCTGAACAAAGAAGAAGACAAAATAAAAGTAATATATTATCCGACTTATTTAAGCACTGCAGACGGATTAATTGGATTAAATTATTATGAGGCAATAATTGGCTCGCATTATGGCGTGTTTCCTTCATATTATGAGCCATGGGGTTATACTCCATTAGAGACAGCTGCTTTAGGTGTTCCCTCGCTTACAACAGATTTAGGGGGCTTTGGACAATTCATAGAAGAAAATTTAGGCGAAAAAGCAAAAGCAAGCATTGATGTGTTAAAAAGAAAAGGAAAAACCTACAAAGAAGAAGTTGAAGGACTAAAAAAAGCAATGAAAGAAATTTATTCAATGACAAAACAGGAAAGAATGGAGAAAAAAATAAAGGCAAAAGAATACTCTGGCTTGGCTGACTGGAGTAATTTAATTGACAATTACATTAAGGCGTATGAAAAATAAAAATAATTCAGTTATAATTAAACTGAAAACAAATAAAAAAAATAAATCAGAATTATTCTGTGAGATAAAACTTGTTTTTTGAGATTCCAATTTTTCCTTCTCTTGCAAGCCAGCCTAAAGCAGCAAAAACATGTTCTGATTTCATTTTAGTTGCTTTTTTTATTTGAACTGCGTTCATTGGTTTATTGTTATTCATTGCACCCCAAACAGCTCCTGCCTTGCTTCCAAAATATTCATTTGAATCCATAAAATACCTCCAAAAAAGTAAACCATAAGTATTACAGAAAATAAATTATTAAACCTAACGATAGTCTCTAGGGAAAGTTAGCTTTTCAGCACAGGGGTGCTTGAATCCGCCACAAGGGATAGGCGCCTGGCTGTTTAAATGTAGATAATAGGGACCAATCAAATAAACTGACCCGCATTCATGGGTTGCAAGTGCTTCAAATATATAAGAGCCAACAGGATAATTCATGGCAATTGACTTAGTAAAATATCCATAGGAATCAGTATAGCCCTGCCAGAAATCAATTTCCTGCCCCCAAATATTTTCCATACGCAAAGTAACAAAAGAATTAACTGCTGCTGGCCCGCCAGTTGGGCTTCCGCACCATAAAGCAGCAGTCACATTTATTGTATTTCCTTGAGTTACTTCCCGGGGATAAATAAGCATTCCATAAAGATCAGCATTTACAGAAGGCAATAACAAAAACACTAAGAAAAACGCAAAAGCCAGAACCTTAAATTTATTTTTCATGCTCTTTATTAATTTGTTGATAAAGAAATTTATTAATTTGTTGATAAAGAAATCTTTATTAAGCTTTTGCAGAACTGGTTTTAAAAAAAATTATTTCAGCCTGTTGTTCAAATCTGCAAGAACATTATTATAATTAAGGAAAGAATCATAAGGAGAATCATAAGGATTGAAATATTTGTGGACGTCTCCGTCAGAAAACCATTTAGTGCACATATAATAAAAATGGTCAGAGATCTGCATTTTACGCCAGTCCTGGATTAATTTAGAGTTTTTTGATGCA
>JAHJUD010000105.1 GCA_018829335.1 Microcaldota archaeon
AACCAAACCAGTTTTTTGAAAAGCCGTTAATTGAATTATTTACTAAATTAGAGCTGACTGACAGGCTTTTAACTGAAAAAGAAGCAAAAGAAATAAGCGCATTAAATGAAAAAGAATTAAATGAAATAAAATTAATTGCTTTAAAGGTTAATGATTTTTTGAACAAGAAAGCTTCTTCCCTTAATTTAATTCATGCAGATGGAAAAATTGAATTAGGTTTTTCTCCTGAAAGAAAGCTTTTGTTGGTTGATGTTTTTGGCACTTTAGACGAAAACCGTTTTTTGTTTAACGACATGCATGTAAGCAAGCAGATTGCAAGAGATTTTTATCTTAAAACTGACTGGTATAATGAACTTTCTGCAGCAAAAAAATCAGGAAAATCCAAAGACGAATGGCCTGTTCCTTCAGAGATTCCGTCAAAACTTTTGGAGTTAATTTCAGAGATTTATTCTTCTGTTGCACAGGAATGGATCAACGAAAACTTTGCTTCTGCCAGGCCTTTATCTAAAGTAATTGCAGAATACAGGGAATTAAAGCAGAAAAACAACTGGTAAAAGAAAAGAATTAAATAAAAGTAAAAATATGATTATTTTGGTGTTTAAATGAAAGTTGCAATTGTAATGGGTTCAGAGTCAGATAAAAACATTGCCGAGAAAGCAGAAAAAATTTTAAAGGAAAACAAAATTCCTTTTGAATCTTTTGTTGCTTCAGCTCACAGGAATCCTGAAAAAGTAAAAGAAATAGCAAAAAAAGATTTTGATGTTTTTATTGCAATTGCAGGATTAAGTGCAGCTCTTCCAGGGGTAATTGCTTCTTATACAACCAAGCCTGTAATCGGAGTTCCTGTTTCCTCTAAATTAAATGGATTAGATGCATTGCTTTCAATTGCACAAATGCCTAAAGGCGTGCCAGTTGCCTGTGTTGGAATAGACAACGGAGAAAACGCTGCCTGGCTTGCAATCCGCATTCTTAAGCTGAAATAGCCCTTATCAAAATAATTAAAATAACCTTCTTCTATTATTATTTATGTTGAATGAAAATAATTTGTTTCTAATTCTTTTTTTCAGCCCTCTTTTTGGAGGCTTTAAATGATTGCAGTAATTAATTTTGGCGGGCAATACTGTCATTTGATTGCAAGAAAAATAAGGGAGTTAGGAGTTAAAGCAGAAATTTTTTCCCATACTATTTCAGTTCAAGAACTAAAAAAATTAAATCCTGATGGGATAATCCTTTCAGGAGGCCCTGCTTCAGTAAACCAAAAAGACGCTCCAAAAATGGATTTAAAGATTTTAGATTTAGGAATTCCTGTTTTAGGCATTTGTTATGGAATGCAGTTGATTGCAAAGGGATTAAATGGAACAGTAGACAAAGGCCCGTCCAAAGAATATGGCAAAAGCATTATTTCAGTTAAAGGAAAAGATCCTTTGCTTAAAGGACTGAAAAAAGAACAAGTTTGGCTTTCTCATTTTGATACAGTAAAAAAAGCCCCAAAAAATTTTGTTGTTTCTTCTTCAACTAAAACCTGCAGTATTTCTTCAATGTATTCCCCTTCAAAAAAACTTTTTGGCCTGCAGTTTCATCCGGAAGTTCATCATACACCAAACGGCAAAAAAATTCTTTCAAATTTTTTAAAGGAATGTAAAGCAAAAAAAGACTGGAATTTAAGTTCTGCCATAAAAGGAATCCAGAAAGAAATAAAACAAAAAACAGGAAAAGAAAAAATAATTATGGGTGTTTCAGGAGGCGTAGATTCTTTGGTTGCTTCAGTTTTAATTCATAAAACAATTCCTGGCCAATTATTCTGTGTTTTCATTGATAACGGTTTAATGAGAAAAAACGAGAAAACATACATTGAATCCTTATACAAGAAAATGAAGTTCAGGCATTTTTTTTCTGTTAATGCATCAGAAGAATTTTTGTCTGCTTTAAAAGGAGTTTTTGATCCAGAAGAAAAAAGAAAAATTATTGGGCATACTTTTATTGAAGTTTTTGAAAAAAAAGCCAAAGAACTAGAATTAAAACACGGAAAAATTTCTTTTTTAGGTCAAGGAACAATTTATCCTGACAGAATTGAGTCAGCTGAACCAAGCAAAACAACATCTAAAATTAAATCCCATCATAACCTTACTTTGCCAGAAAAAATGAGTTTAAAGTTAGTTGAACCTTTAAGAGAATTTTATAAAGATGAAGTAAGAGAACTTGGAAAAACTCTAAAAATCCCGCAAGACGCCTTGCAAAGGCATCCTTTTCCTGGCCCTGGTTTAGGTGTGAGAGTGTTAGGGGAAGTTTCAAGAGAAAAACTTGAAATCTTAAGGGAAGTTGATTTTATTTTTATTGATGAATTAAAGAAAAACAATTTTTATTCTAAAACCTGGCAGGCTTTTGCTGCATTATTCCCTGTTAAAGCTGTTGGAGTTAAAGGAGATGAAAGAGAGTATTCTTTTGTTGTTGCATTGCGTGCAGTTAATTCAGTTGATGGAATGACTGCTGACTGGACAAGAATTCCGGATAAATTGCTTGAAAAAATTTCTTCCAGAATTTTAAATGAAGTAAACGGAGTTTCAAGAGTGTTATATGACATTTCCCAGAAGCCTCCGGCAACAATTGAATTTGAATGATAATTATTGAATTTTAATATGCAGTCCTTGTAATATTGTTCTTGCTGAAGAAGAAATTTCAGGGTCTTTATTTTGCAAACCATATAAAAAAAGCATTTTACTGCCTTTAACAAGGTCTGTTTTGCATAATTCTTGGATTGCTTGTTCTGTTGCCTCTCTTGTAGCTTTAACAGTCAACCAATAAAATAACGGCTTTATTAGTTCAACATCTTTGCACCAAACACTTATTGCATTTATTAAAGCTTTTTGGTTTTCTTTAGGAAAATTTTTGGCTTTTTCAAGAAGATTTATGATAGCTTCTCGTTTTGTCGAATTTCTGGCAACAAGAAATTTTAGTGCAATGTTTCTGATGCCGGCGTTTCTGCTTTCCAGTAATTTTGTTACTTTTTTTAAAGTAATTTTTCCTGCAATGTTTCGTTTAACAGAATCGCTTAATGCTTTTTTAACCTCTGTTTTGATGGCGCTTCTCCATCCCACAGAACCAACATATTGTTTTCTCATTTATTTCCTGCCTCTTCCAGCCTTTTAATCACTTTTTCTTTTCCTATTGCGTCAATTAACTGCCCTAACCTTGGGCCTTTTTCTTTTCCAATTAAAAGCAGGTAAAAATCCCTGAACAATTCCTGTGGTTTGATTCCTTTTTCTTTTCCCAACAGATAAATTTTTTTTTGGGTTTCTTCTGAATCTTTTTCTTTTTTTATTATTTTAATGCTTTCAAAAAAAACTTTTTTCATTTCATCTGAAATTTGTATTTCAGGCATTGTTTCAGTGAATTTAACTCTATTTTCTTCTAAAGCATATTTTTCCTGCCAATTTTTTGCCAGTTTAATCCTTTCTTTTAATGTCTTAACCTCTTCTTTTTCTCCAGAAATTTTTTCCATTTCCTTTAATTTTTTTATTAATTCTTTTTCTTCATAGAAATCGCTTAAGAAGGCACATAATGCATAATCTGCTTTTAATGCAGTTAATTTCCTGTTTTTCACTTTAACAAATTCAGTGTATTTTTTGTTTTTGAGCTGTTCCACTTTATCTCCAGTATTTTTTTCTGTTCCTTCGATAATTCTGTCTAATTCTAATTCAAGTAATGGAATGTCCTTCCATTCAAAGCTTCTGGTTTTCATTAATCTTTTCATATACAAGTATTTTAATGTTTCAGGTCTGCTTACTTTAAGCCAGTCGCTTGGATAAACCACGTTTCCTAATGAAGCACTCATTTTTGTTCCGCCAATTATTATGTGTTCATAAAAAATAGGTTCAGGGTGAGGAAAACCTAAAACTTTTTCTGCTATTTCTGCGTTAACCCAGAAAGCAGAATTTTTGCTTTCGTATTCTTTTCCTGCGCCTTCAGAGCAGACTTTCCATCTCTTCCATTGTGCGGCCCATTCGCTTTTCCATACAAGCTTTCCGTTTGCTTTGTTTAAATTGCTTATTCCTTCATGATTACATCCTTTTGCTGTGAATTTTTCGAATTTATAATCCTGGCATTTGTAATAGATTTTTTCTCTTTCAATTTTTGTAATTACTGTTGTCTGCAGGTTGCCGCATTTTTCGCAGATTGGCTTCCATACACTCCAGTTTTTTCCTACTTTGCTTCCTTGTACTTTTTCAATTATTTCTTTTACTTGACTGCTTTTTTTTACTAATTCTATTATTTCTTCATTAAAGTTTCCTTTTTTGTATTCTTTTCTCATTGAATAAACTTCTGGTTCAAGAAAAAGGAATTTTTCAAGCACTTCCAAAAACTCTGAAGTAAAATGTTCTGCGTAGCTTTTATGGCATCCTTGCGGGTCAGGAACATCAGAAACCGGAAAACCAATAAATTCCTCAAATTCTTTTGGTACGCCTTTTGGAATTTTTCTTAATGGGTCCATGTCTTCTGTTACATAAATGAATTTTGATTTGAATCCTTTTTTTTCTAGTGCTCTTGCTTCTGCTTCGCCTCTAATTATATCTGAAAGCCTTCCAATATGCAGTACTCCTGAAAGAGAAGAAGAGCTTTTAACAGTCCATTCATCTGTTTTAGGGATTTCTTTTTCTATTAACCCGAATTTTTTTCTGTTAATTATTT
Organism: Microcaldota archaeon; assembly: GCA_018829335.1. GTDB lineage: Archaea > Iainarchaeota > Iainarchaeia > Iainarchaeales > 1-14-0-10-31-34 > 1-14-0-10-31-34. The sequence continues at coordinate 4,687 of JAHJUD010000105.1, forward strand.
TTTCGGCTATTTCGTTTGCCCAGAAAATCCATTCAGCCATAAATACACCTAATAAAAAATAAGGGTAATTGGTTTTTAATTGTTAACAAGTTTGCGGCTTAAATGACTAACTTTCATCGTATGCTTCTTCTATTCCATGCACTTTCATTCCTGTTTTTGTTATTGTTAATGGATGCAAGTCTTCTGAATGTTTTGTTGAACGCATTTTTCTTATGTGGACTGTTCTATTTGTTCCGCCACCGCCTATCCCTGAATAATGCAGTACTATTACTCCGTCAACCACATATTCTTCCACGTCATATCTTCCAAATTTTGCTGCGCCTTCCTGTATTTCTGAAGTCATTATTGAAGTCACGCCAATTCTCATCAGCATATAACTTAATTTGAGTATTGCTTTTCTTGTCTCATTTTCGTTTTCGAAATTAAATCCTAATGCAGGAATTGAGTCAATTACTGCTCTTTTTGCGCCGATCCTTTTGGTTACCCTCATTATTTCAAGCAACAGCTTGTCTAAATCAAAGCCAGTCATTGGCAAAGAAAATTCTTCGTCTGAAGGCATTCCAATTCTTGCAACACTTCCGTCTATGATGCTTAAAAGTTTTTTTTCTTCGAGTTTTCTTAAATCCCAGCCAAATCTCATTACGTCTTCTCTTATGAGTTCAGGTCTTTCGTCTAAAGTAACATAAATACCTGGCTCATTGAATTTGACTGCTCCGTTATATATGTATTGCATTGAAAAAATTGTTTTTCCTGTTCCGCAGGCTCCTGAAACCAAAATGGTTCTTTTTTCAGGAAATCCTCCTTCAATTAATTCATCAAGCCCTGTTATTCCTGTTTTAACTCTTTTCATTTAATCCCCTTTTTTTTTTGTTTTATACAATTAATAACTGTTTTTTGGTTAATAAACTTTTGTTTTTTTCGGCTAAATTCTTTCAACTTCGCTTACTCCTTCAAGTTTTTTTATTTTTTCCATTATTTTTCCTATTGTTTCAGGCTTTTTTGTTTCAAGAACAAATTTGCAGGAAACATTGTTTTTGTTCACTTTGGCTTGGGTTGATGCAACTTTTGCATTCAGTGAACTGAATAAGTCAAGAATCTCTGTTAAGAGATTGGCTCTTTCTTTTGCTTTAATTTTTATTTCAGTGCTTAATTCTCTTTTTCCAAGCATTCCCCAGTTTATTGGAATAATTTTTTTCTTTTCTTCTCTGAGAAGATTCTGGCAGTTTTCTCTGTGAATTATTAATTTTCTTTTTGTTGTTTTTATTGCTTTTATTTGGTCTTCTGGAAGAGGTTTGCAGCATTTTGCAATGCGGATTGAATGAAAGGGTTTTTCAGGCAGTTTTTTTGTTTCCTTTTTTGTTTTTTTTTCTGTTATGTTGAGTGCCTGCCTTATTTTGCTTTTGGCTTTTTGTGTTTTAACCAAAGAAAGCCACTGCCTTTTCGGAAACTGTTTTTTTGAGGTTATTATTTCAATTATGTCTCCGTTTTCAAGTTCATAATCTAATGAAACGATTTTTCCGTTGACTTTTGCTTTGTGTGTTTTGTCTCCGAGATTTGAGTGGATTGCATAAGCAAAATCTATTGGAGTGGATTTTTCTGGAAGTTCAATTATTTCTGATTTTGGAGTGAGAACAAAAATATTTTTTTCTTCAAAGCCTATTTTTACAAAATCCTCTATTTTTTTTGATTTGTGTTTTCTGTTCCATTCAATTAATTGTTTTGCCCAGGTCAGTTTTCCGTCAAATTCTTTGTCTTCTTTTATTTCTTTGTATGCCCAGTGTGCGGGCATTCCTTCTTCTGCTTCAGCATTCATTTTCCATGTCCTGATTTGGGCTTCAAATATTTTTTCGTCTTTTGTTTTTAGGTCAGTGTGAATTGACTTGTAATTGTTTTCTTTTGGGTTGGCAATATAATCGTCAAAAGAGTTAAGCAGGGGTTCATACATTGAATGAATTATTCCAAGTATTATATAGCATTCTTTTATTGTATTGCATATTATTCTTACTCCCATTAAGTCGTGCAGGTCTTCTAATGCAAAGTTTTTTTTGCTCATTTTCTTATATATTCCATAAAAGTTTTTTGTCCTGCCTAAAACTTTTGCCTCTATTTTTTCTTTTTTTAGTTCTTTTTTGATTTCATTGACTATTTTTTTTATGTTTTTGTCTCTTTCTTTTTTTTTCATTTTAAGTGAATTCCTGATTTTTTGGTATTCTTTTGGTTTAAGTATTTTAAATGAAAGATCTTCTAATTCCCATTTGAGTTCATTTAATCCGAGTTTCTGGCTTATTGGAGCATAAACATTTAGTGCTTTTTCTGCTAAATCAGTATTTATTTTGGTTGCAGTTCTCAGCCTGCATAACTGTAATGCAAGGACAGTGATTATTGTCCTGATGTCTTTTGTTGTTGCAAGAATTATTTTGCTTAATGCTTCCTGGCTGAAGTTTCCTCTCTGTGATTCAATTTTTTCTATTTTTCTTATTGCTTCAACCAAGTCCTTTACTTCTGCACTAAATTCTTTTTCTATTTCTTCTTCTTTTAGTTTGGTTGGAAACAATAAAACAGAACACATACTGTTTTTCTTTAATCCAAGAGAACTTAATACAAAAGCGCAGTTTACTTTGTTTCTTAAAATTTTTTCTTGCAGTTCTTTTTTGGCTAACTCTAAAGCCTTGCTTACAAAAACATAATCTTGCCCTTTTATTGTGCCTAAAAGCTTTTTTGGGGTAATATCCTTGTATTTCATTCAGTATAATTATTCTTCTAAAAATCTTTTAATTCTCTTGTTTGGTGTTTTTCCTGTTTTTTACACAACTTTATTTATTTCTTTGGGTTTTATTATACATTATGTTAATTGCAGGAAACTGGAAGTTAAATAAAACTTTAAAAGAAACAAAAGATTTTTTTAAGGAATTCAACAAACTTGTTTCAAAAACCCAGAATATGATTCTTGTCTGCCCTTCTTTTCCCTGCATTCCTGCTGCAAGAGAATATGCTTTAAAGAAAATTTTTATTGGAGCACAAAACGTTTTTTTTGAAGAAAAAGGAGAATTTACCGGAGAAGTTTCTGTTTCCCAGCTAAAATCTTTTTGTGATTTCATTGTTTTAGGCCATTCAGATCGAAGGAATAAATTTTCTGAATCAAATGAACTGATTAATAAAAAAGTAAAGGCCGCCATGAAATCAAATTTTAATGTTATTTTGTGTGTTGGAGAAACACTAAATGAAAGGAATTCAAGTAAAACTAATTCTGTTTTAGAAGAACAATTAACCAAAAGCCTTTCAGGAGTTGCCTTAAAAAAATTGTTTATTGCTTATGAGCCTGTCTGGGCAATCGGAACAGGAAAAAACGCTTCAAAAGAAGACATTATCCAGGCTCATTCTTTCATTAAGCAGACTTTAACAAAACTTTTCGGCGAAAAAGGAAAAAAAATCCAGATTCTTTACGGAGGAAGCGTCAAGCCTGAAAACGCAAAAGAAATTCTTTCGCTTCCAAATGTTGACGGAGTTTTAGTTGGCGGAGCGTCACTTGACCCAAAAAAGTTTGCAGAAATAGCTAATCATAAAAAATAATTATAAAAATAAAAAAATAAGAGAATAATGCAATTGATTCAATTGCATTTTCCGATTAATGATTTGTCGCCGATTTGTTTCAGGCCGGTTACATTTTTTGAGTCGTATGTTATTATCGTTGTATAGTCAAATCCTGTTCCAGCTGCTGATGTTTCACAAGTTGTTCCGGTTAAGCCAGTTACTGAAACAAGTTTTCTTTCCCCTGCATTGAATGAAATCGGCTGTCCAGTAACAGTTCCTGCTATCCCTTCAAAGTCCACTCCTGTTAACTCAAGCTTATTTGCTGAAACATTTTGTACTTCAAGGCTTGCAGTTCCTAGGCCTGCATCAAACTTGTATTCAACTATTGTAAATGGTGCGGTGCTTTGCCAGTATACTCTTGACTGCTGTTCTGTTATGCCTCCGCTTAATCCTGGAACCCAGCCCATGACTCCAACTACAACCAATGCAATCACAATGATTACAGCCAGAATAATCAGGTATTCTGTTGTTCCTTGTGCTTTTCTTCCAAACATTTTTTTCCCTCCTTAAACTTTTAAAAAAGTTATTAAAATCATTAATGCTATCTATTTAGTGGTTTTTTATTTATAATCCTTTCTGCTTAAGTTACTGAAAGAATTCCTGAAACAATTGTTTTGAATACAAAAAACAAAACAGTTGAAGCAATAAATATTATTGGCGAATACTTTATTCCTAACCTTGCTTTTCTTTCAACTAATACTCCGATAAAAAGGCTTGAAAGAATTGCGTTGCCAAAAAACAAAACCAACGCCATGTTTTGCATGAATCCAGGGGTAATTAAAAACTCTGAACTCATAAACCCAATATCTATTTCTGATTCCAGATTGCTTTCTGCTTGAATTGAACCAAGCATGTTAAGAAACTGCACTGAAATTGACATCAGCAAAGGGGTTGCAACAATTATTACAAACAATACAAACATTACATACATTTTTGTTCCTGAAAGCATTTCTTTTTTCATTTCCTGTGTTTTTGTAACGTCTTCTGCTGTGGCTTCAAGCAAATCTGCAAGTTTTCCGCCTGATTTAATGCTTTCAGAAAAAAACGAAACACTTTCAGCCAGAATCCTTGAATCAATTTTTTTTGATAATTCTTTTAATGCACTGGCAAATGATTCAATTCCCATGCTTTTTGCTGTAATCACTTTGATTTCTTCTGCTAAAGGGCCAAACTCTTCTCTTGAAGAATTCCTAAAAGCAGCAAAAGGTGTCATTCCAGACCTTAAATTTGATGAAACCATTAAAAGAAAGTCAGCCAAGATATTTTCTACTCTTTTTCTTCTGTCGTCAATCTGGTATTCTAAATGAAGATAATATAAAACCAGAGTCAAAACAAAAAAAACTATTCCAAGCATCAGTCCAGACAAAAACTGAGTTCCAATTTCTTTAATTAATTCAAACCCAAAATAATTTCCCAAACTTAAGGGAATTAGCAGTCCAATAACAAAAAACAATAACCCTAAAAAAATTCTTTTTCCCAGCCATTCATCTAAGTCAATGCTTATTCCAGCATAATCTAATTTAAGTGAAATTTTTTTTCTTATTTTTTCTGGAACAATTTCCGAAAACCTTTTTATTGCCTTGAATTTTATGCTACCACCTTTGGTTTTCTGTTTTTTACAAAGCCAATTAATACAACCTGAATTACAAAAGCAAAAGCTATTGTAAGCATTACATGTGTTTCTGTTATGTTTGAGCCGCCCATTGCAGATAAAATAATCATAAAAGTTATTCCTAAAGTGGGGATTGCTGCAGCCAAAAGCAAATACATTAAAATCCATAAATTGAGTTCAGCTGCATAATTTTTTATTGCCCTTAACTGGTTTGTGGTTAAAGTGCTTATTGTTGTTTCTAATGCGCCAACAGAGCTTGCCCCGCTTTTAATTGAAGAAACAATCTGCCATGCTGCTTTTCTTAAGTATTCTGATTTAGTCCTTAAAGCCATTTTTTCTATTGCTTTTGCTTCAGGTGTTCCTGAATTTATTTCTTGGACTACTGTCTGGAATTCTGCTGAAACAACACCATAATCTGATTTAGCGACATTTTTGATTGAACTAAATAACGGAACCCCAGACTTAACTTGTATGAGCATGCTTTTTAATGCAAAAATCAGGTTTTGGTCAACTTCAAATGCAATTTTTTTTGCAATTATTCCGGGATAAATTAAATGCAGGAAAAAAAACAATACAAAAAAAACCAGCCCAATTATTATATTCAAAGGAAAAGCTGATTCAATTATTCCGTCTCTTAAATAAAGCAGGCCGGTTCCCAAAGCAAAAAAAATTATCCCGTAAAATAATGCTGAAATAAAAGCAGAGGTAAGGTATTCTTCTGCAGTTATTTCTAATTCAGCTTTCTTTAAGTCGTATTTGGTTCCGACAAAAACCTTCTGCAGGAAATCTCCAAAAACAAGTATTCTCCTGTTAAACCCTTTTGCCCGTTCTATTGAAAACAGTAAAAATTTTACCCTCATTTTTTTCCCTTACATTTTTTCTAAGTCAAGTTTTTTTTCTGCTGCATTTAATACGAGTTCAGAATTACTGTAATAATTTTTCATTACTTCTCCAACAGAATTAACTGTGTTTATTTTTTTTTCGGCCATCCATTCAAGGATTTTTTTCCTTTCCTCTAAATCTTTTTCTATTTCTTGTTCTGTTAATCCTGTATGCAAATTTAATTCCCCGTAAAATTTGTTTGGTTCTTCCACTTTATCCCATGAATCAGTTCTCGGAGACCAACGATAAATTGTGTTTACTGTAACGCTTCCTTCATGGGTTCCAACATCTATTTCGCTTATTTCCATTGTTCTTCTCTTGTTTGTTTTCCTGTCCCTGTATTGCACTAAAGCTAAATGCAGTGCTTCGATTTCCAGTGAAGGAATTTCAATCGGCGGTTCAGTTAATCTTCTGATTAATTGATGGCCTGAATCAGCATGAATTGTTGAATAAACTGAATGCCCTGTATGCATTGCTTCAAATAATACTTCTGCTTCTTTTCTTTGTCTCATTTCCCCTAAAATAATCCTGTCAGGCCTCATTCTCAATGAAGACATCATTAAATCAAACATGCTTATTTCTCCTAATCCTTCAGGGTTAGGGTTTCTTGTAGTTAAAGGCACCCAGTTCCATTTTAAGTAGTCTGGCAGCATTAATTCCCTTACGTCTTCTATTGTTATTATTCTATGATAGCTTGGAATCATTGCACACAAAGTATTTAATGCAGAAGTCTTTCCTGAAGCAGTTGAACCTGCAACCATTAAATTCATTTCATAATGTATTGCAAGCCATAAAAAAGCAGCCATTTCTGAATTCATTGTGTGTTTTTCTGAAATAAAGTCTGTTATAGTCCAAGGCTTTCTTGAAAACCTTCTGATAGTTACTGTGTTCCCTAAAGCTGAAACAGGAAACAAAGTTGAATTAACCCTGTCGCCTGTAGCTAAATGCGCGTCAAGAATTGGATTTAAATTAGTTATTTCTCTTCCGACTCTTCTTGCAATTTGTGCAGCATAATTTTCAATCTGGTCTTCTGATTTAACTGTCAAGTTTGTTTTAAGCCAGCCGTATTCTCTGTGATAAACTGCAACAGGTGTTCTAGAAGAATTTATTGCAATTTCTTCAAGCAAATTGTCTTTCATTAATAATTCAAGTTCACCCATTCCATACATTTCATGCAATAATATTCCTGCAAGCTTTTCAGTAATGTTTTGGTCTTTTTCAGGAAAATATTCCATTAAAGTGGAATTGACTGTTTTAACAAATTTTTCTTTTAGTTTTGTGTCAGCTGATTCAAGGTCTCCTGATTCAATTGAAATGTTTTTTGCTATGTCTTCTTTTATTTCTTCTAAGAATTCTTTTGTTGTTTCATCTGCTCTTTCAAATTCAAGAAAATAATTCAGTGTTTTTCCTTTTTGTTCTTGTTTTATTTTTACTTTGGCTTTGCTTGTATCTGCAGTTAATTCATATTCTGAAACAGTTTTTTCTGATTTTTCAGGAACATCCAAAAAAGAAAATTCTTTTTCCAGTTTAACAAAAGGTTTTGAAAGAACATTTGCAGGGTAAATTACATTAACTATTCCTGTTTTTTCAAGAACTTTTGCAGTTAATTCAACTTTGCTTTTTTCCCAGTTCAATTCTTTTGAGATTTCTTCAATTGAAGCCTTTTTTTTTGTCTTCAGGAACTCAATCATTTCAGTTATTTTTGTTTTTATTATCATTTTCTTTCTCCAGCAATAATACTGTTTTTTTATTAATAAACCTAACTAAAACTGTTTTAGTTCAATTAAATCATTTGAATTCAAGTCTGTTTGAAAATAGTTTAAGTCTGCATACAAGAAAGCATTAAAGCTTGAATTCACATCAATTGCGTTCATTACAGGCTTAAAAACCAGATTAATTTTGTTCTGACTTAAACTTTTATTCCAAACCCAGACTGCATTAATTTTTCCGTTAACATTTCCTAAATGGATTTCAATTACGTCTCTTAAATCATCAGAAAACCTTATTGTTATTGTGTTGTCAAGAGAAGAATCAAGTTCTCTAATTTCATGTTTTTCGTTTAATGCATTTTGGTCAATATAATTAAAGTTTACTGTTACATCAGGATTAAGTGAAAGCAAAGGTTTTGAGACAAAAACAGAGCTTCCAGTAACATTTAAATTCAAATCCATTTCGCTGATATTAGTGTTTCCTGTAGTAGAATAAAAGAAAACAGAATTTTTTCCTGCATCAAAATTATAATCATAAACCAAACCATTGCTGAATTTTATCGGAATAACTTTGTCCATTCTTTTAATTCCTAATTTAATTTCTGCGTTGTTTATTGAAGAATAACTGCTTTCAATAAATTCTTTCCATTTTACTATTCTCTGCATTTTATTAAAGTCTGAAGGAATTATTTCATTAAAAGTTAATTCCAGATTGCCTGTTCTGTTAACACTAATTCCTGTTCCTAAAATTTTGTTTGCATCAAATCCTAAATCGTCTTTAATGAATTCAAGCTTTGAATACTTTTTTATGTTTGCAGTATCTAAATTCCTTGACTGAACATTCTCTGAATAAAACAACGCAAATAAAAGCATTGAAGAAAGCAGTAAAATTGCACTAAAACTTATAATGTATCCTTTCATTTTTTTCACGTGTTCCATGCCTTTAATTCAGCCCAATAAAATTTGTTGTTTCCGCCAGAATAAAAACTTCTTTTAGTTGAAATTACTGAAACATCTGAAATCTTTTTGCAGCCGTTTTTTGTCACAGTGCTTAAAGCACTTGAACTGTTTTCAAAATCAAACAAGTTTAATTCAAAACACAAATTTTTTGAGGTTTTATTTAAATATTTTCCAATTTCTTTATTTTGATTTGATTCAACTGCATTCTCTAATTTTTCGCTTTTCTCTAATACTGTTAAAACATCTTCTGACACAACAGCTAATTTTATTTCTTTTAATGAACTAAATTTGCTTTCAGCAAAAAATCCAGTAATGCTTAACAATAAAACAAAAGCAAGCGTTAATCCAATTACTGCGTCAACTGAAATAATAAATCCTTTCATTTAAAAACTCCAAGCAAAAATTTTCTTTCTTCTCCATTCAATAAAACATATCTTTCAATTACAATTACTTTTTCTTCTGTTCCGGGAAAAGTTCCAAATTCTTTTACTGTCTGCCCTTGCATTGAAGTAAGCCTAAAATAAAACTCGTATTTTCCTAAACCCAAAATTTCTTTTATTTCCTGATAATTAGTTGAATTCAAGTCAACAAGCCTCTGCAGTTTTCCTTCGTCAATTACATTTCTTTCTTTTGCCAGCCCCAAAGAATTCACATTTAAATCACTTAACAATTCCCAAGAGTTTGGGTCTCCTTGAGTTGAAACTAATGCCTGGCTTGCATTAAATGCTTTTTCCTGCATTTCAAAATAAAATTCTTCTTCATTTAATGCATTTTGAATTAAACCAAAAGAAGTGGTTGAAATCACTAAAATAAAAAGCAATACAACTACTGCAAAAACAAAATCTGTAGTAAAAATTTGTCCTTTACAATTCTTCAATTTCAATCACTCCGTTCTCATTCCTTATTTCAATTTCACTTGCGTCATCTTTTTGAATTAAAACAATTTTTTTAGTCAATAAAGAAGTTGAAACAAACTGCCCTTTTCCAAATTCAACCCTTAAAGTATTTTCTTCTATTCCAAAATCCAAATCAAAGTTTTTTGTTATTTTTGTTTCACTCCCGTTCCCTGATAAATAAATTCCATTAACTGCTCTGGAAGTTTTTTCCAATAAAGTTTTTGCTTTAATTTTATCTGCTCCAAAATCAATGTTTTCTTTTTGTTGAGTTGAAATAAAAACTATTACTGAAAACATCAAAAACAATAAAATTAAAGTAATAATAAATTCGACTGATATCTGCCCTCGCGATTTCGATTGCGGGTCCCGATGCACGGCGTAAAGCCGTGCTGTTGTGTTTCCGCATTTATTTTGCATTTTCATTCCTCTATGGTGTTGTAATAACAGTTATGTCATCAATATACAAATAATCGTTTGTTTGGGTCATTCCTGCTTCAAATCTAATCCAAAATTCATTTGTCAAACCATATGCGTCTAAATCAAATTCATAAAAACGATAAATGTTATCGTCTTCTCCGTTAACAAAAGTTTTTATAGTAGTCCAATGCGTGTGATCAGGTGACACCATAATATATGCTTCTTCTATTCCTTCAAAACTCTGTGTTTTAGCCCATAATCCAAGTTTTACATTGGAATAAGCGCTTAAATCAACTGCTCTTTCAGCATAATCATCCCCAGACCTTAATCTTAAACTATAACTTCCAGTATAAGCATTTCCAAATACAATTCTAGTTCCATTTCGGAGAGTCCAAGGATAAAGCCAGCCAGTTCCTGAACTAGGCAAAGTATCATTAAAATAATGAGACGCAATAACAGTTGGAACTATTGAATTAATCACAATTCTTCTATTTTCAGTACTGCTTCCTTTATTAGCGCTTACAGAATCATCAGTGCAGTTTACATCCCAATAATAAGTTCCATTAACAGAAAAAGTTTTGCTAAAACTTTGAGTTATTCCTTCAGTTATTGTATTATCTGTCTGGTCAACTATTCCATCAATAATTAATTCACAGAAAGCAATTCCTGAATCAACATCATTTACATTATAATCAAATTGTACAGTAAAATCCGCTGAAACATATCCTTTGCTTGGGCTTTCAAGAATTACAATTGGAGGAACAATATCAGAAGAATAATAAGTGTCTGTTGTATAAGTGCTTCCGTCAGTAAACTCAAAGGTTATTCTAAAGTATTCTCCGTCATCTCTTACATTAGAAGTAAACCTTAACTGATTGTTTGCACTAAAAGAAACCAAAGGATTAATTGTAAAGTCTGTTACATCAAGCCAGTCTCCGGCATTTGCATTTCCAGTCCAGTAATTTGTTCCATTAAATCTTATCCTGTTCAAGTTTGCATTATCCAAATCGTTTTCATTCCAGTCCAATACCTGCATTCTTGCTATTGTTATAACTGCACTTGAACTGGCGTTTTCTATTGTCCAATCCTCTAACAGTGTATTTGAAGCAAAAAACGCAGTGCTCCAGTCAAAGTTAAAGTTGTCTGCCATGCTGCTGATGCTTACAGTCAAAGAAATAAAATCTGAATTAGTTCCATCGCTTGCGGTAACAATTCCAGTATCACTTGAAGCGCCTCCAGGAACATCAATTGTTACAGTAATTTGCTGGCAGGTATTTCCTGCAAGAGAAATAATTGAAGGAATTGTCTCCACCCAGTCTCCTGCATCTCCGCTTGATGCAGTAAAAACAATATTAGTTAAAGTTGCAGAAGTTGTATTGCATGCCTGAAAAGTATTTGAGTCTGTTGTGCCTGCATCAACTGAAGCATTCCAAGCTTCAGGGAAAATCATTAAAGGCTGTCCTCCTGTTCCAATTATTACTTCAATTGTAACCGGAACAATAATTTGTTTTGTTCCGTCAACTGTAGTTATATCAAAAATTAATTCTCCGGTATAATTTCCCACTGCAGTTGAACTGGAAGTAAAATTTAAGTCAATCCCATAACTTGAATCAGCTGGAACAATAAAACCATTTTCACTTAAACTCAAACTCACTTCAGTTGCACTCCAACCCACACTCACATTAACCGTCGCATTTCCTGTTGTATTATTTATCACTTTAATATTTTCTATTGCGCTTGTTTCTTGTGTAATAGTTGAATAAATGCTTCCTTTGTTTGTTTCAACTTCAATATCTCCTATAAAAACATATCCAGGGTATGCAGTAATCCAAATCCAGTGGCCTCCTGCTGTTGTAGGAATACTTCCGGTTACTTCTACTGTAGTTTCAGCTATCAAGTCTGTTCCATTTACATTTAATCTAATAGTTTTGTCTGAAACACTGCTTTTGCTTTCATCTACCCCTGAAGGAATCAAAATAAAAATTTGTTTTTTTGTTCCTTGGCCTGAAACATAAACTTCTTTTGCTGTTCCTGCAATTTTTTCAACTGTGTTTTTTGCATCAGAATTTGCTTTAGCTGAATTAATTCCTGTTATTTCATTGTTTGATGCTGCAAAAATCAAGCCTAAAGCAATCATTGAAACTGCAAGAATAATCAATAATTCCACTGACGCCTGAGCTTTAATCATAAAACCATAATTATTAAGAAAAACCGTTTATTATACTTTCTGGATTTCAGCCCTAATAAATTGTCCCAAGAGTTTTTTTTGCCTGCCAGTAAGTCCAGATTGTTGCGCCAATTGAAATCATTGAAATAAAATAGAAAACGATTGCTGATTCAGTATAACCCGGTATTTGAGCTTTAATTCCTTCAATTAAAGTGCTTAAAGCAAAAGTCAATAAAATTGCCATACTCAACAAAAAGAATGCAACTTTAAAGCCTTGCTGTATTACTTCTCCTTTCATTTTTTCACTCAAAATATTTCTATGTCTGCATAAATTTTTATGCCTTCCTTTTCAAAATTCAAAGCACACACTTTATTTGTATGCCTTGTTCCCCTCATTTTAAGTATTTCAAGTGAATGCACTCTAACATCTTTTTCTTCTTTTTTTTCGTAATACAATGAAATCACTGCGTCAACAAGAAATCCAACTGAACCTTTTGCTGTTTCAGCTTCTTTTGGAGTCATTTCACTTATTATAATTGAAGTGCAGTCCCATCTCCTGATTAATTCAAAAAATCTTAGAATGCTTTCTCTTTGCTGGTATTCATCTTTAAACAGTAAACTGTATGAAGTAATTGAATCAATCACTAATCTTTTTGCTTTCATTTGCTGGATTGCATCTTTTATTGGCCCTCCGCCTTGTTCAAGCAATCTCCCAACCTGATGAGGTTTATATTCTAGGATGCGAAACTTTCCTTCTTTTTCCAGTTTTTCTAAATCCCAACCAAACTCTGCATTATGCCTGTAATAACTTTCCTTGCTTTCCTCAAAAGAAATTAAAATTCCTGGTTCATTGTATTCTTTTGCTCCATTATATAAAAACTGTAATGCAAAAGTGGTTTTTCCTGTTCCGGCACTTCCTGCTACAAGAATAGTTGAATTTTTTTCAAATCCGCCTTCAATTAATTCATCAAAACCATAAATGCCTGAAGGCACTCTTTCTAATTTTTTGAATTTTGAATCTTTTTGTTCTGGCATTTTTTCAATTTTCTTTTCTTTAGTTTTTTGCCCAATCTTTTGTTTTGGTAAAGCTTTTCCTAAAAGGTTTAAAGGTTGTTCTGCTTCAACTTTTTTCGGGTCAAATCCTGTTTCAGTGTTTTTGCCTTCAACTTTTCCTTTTTTGTTTTTTATCCCTAAATCTTCTTTTATTTCAATTTCTTTTTTTTCAGGCATAAAATCACTTAATTAATTTATCATATAAAGAGTGTTTTATTCTTTAAATATTTGTTTGTTGTTTAAATAAAAAAAAAGAAAGAGAAAAAAAGCGTTTTAAACGCTTTTTTTATGCTTTAACTGAAAGCTTGTAGATTGCAACTATTGCAACAATTACTGCTGCCGGAGCCACAAACAATGCAATGTTTCCGAAAATTCCTGATAACACTAATCCAAGACCGTCTATTGCTGTGTCTATTTCCCTGAAAGTGCTTATTGCGCCTGTTGCAAGCAAGGCAATTGAAGCAACCAGAAAAGGTGTTGTTTCCTTGTCTTTAATGTTTAGCAATCCTACAATTATTCCAAGGATCACCAGAATTAAAGGAACCCATTGGCCAAATGCCCCAAGATAAGTGTATAATGCTCCTGCTATTACTGCAATAATTACACCTATAATGAATGCCCATTCACCTATTTTTTCCATCTCCATTTTTTCTTCCTCCTTTTTTTGTTTAAAAAAACAATTTAATTGTATTGATTTCTCATTACTCATTTAAATTCTTTTGCTTTTAGAATTTCTTGCTTTTTTAAGGGTTTTTTCCAGAATCAGTTAAATGTGGGCATGCTTTGAAGTCGAATTAACTCAAAAAACAAGATTGTTCCTTTAATGCTCTTGCTTCCGTTGCTCCCAAAAGCATTAAGCAGTAAAATTTCCGCTGCTTTCTTCCGAATCTGACGGGTTGACTTTAAAACTTAATCTTAGGGGACAGAAGTTCATTGAATCATTTAAGGATCCTGTCTCTTAAATTAAACCCTTCCCCAAAGCTTCGGCTCCTGCTAAAGCAGATTTCAGGTAACAGAGAACTGCTGACTCTCCGGCCTAGCCCACAATAATAAAACTGAAAAAAAACCTTTAAAAACCCAAATAAAACCAAAATAAAAA